>NZ_JBHUXV010000039.1:0-75524 GCF_042669125.1 Streptomyces sp. NPDC057253
TCCCCGCGCCCCTGGGTAGGTTGCAGCCCACCTTTTCAGGGGCGCGGGGAACTGCGCGACCAGCCACGATGCACCCGCAGCCGCCCAAGCACCTGACGCAGCACTTCATCAGGCGCTACGGCCGTACCGTCCGCGGCCCCGCCACCTCCGCCCCCAACTCCCCCACCCTCCGCCGCAGTTCCCGGTCCGCGGTCACGACCAGCACCGGCCGCTCACCGGCCCCCGCCACCAGCTCCACCATGTGGTCGTCCCCGCTCCCCGGTGCCGACTCCACCCGCACTCCCGGCACCGAGGACACCCCCCGAGCCGCCCCCTCCACCACCAGCACGATCTCCACCGGCCCGTCCCGCCCCGGCACCCCCTCCGCCGCCAGCCGGTCCCGCAGCCGCTCCGCGGCCCCCCGTCGGTCCCGCCACCACCCGTCCGGCACCGAGCCGACGACGTTCGCGGCGTCCACGATCACCAGCTGCGCGTCACTCATGCCCCCAGCGTCCCACGCCCGGCCCACCCGAAGTCGGCACCGGCCGCCCGATTAGAGTGGCCCCGTGTCAATGGTCCGTACAGTGAACGGCAACTGGCTCATCCGCGCCCGCGACGGCCGGCTCGGCGTCTACACGGTCCGCGACGACGGAGTGTGGTGCCGGGCGGAGCGCCGGCCGGGCGGCGACACCTGGCTGCCCTGGCGCAAGGTCGGCGGCGACCAGCGCCTGCACCCCGGACTCGCCGTCGGCCAGGGCGTCGACGGCTACGCACACCTCGTCTCCTGGCGCCCCACCAAGGCCGCGGAGTCGGGCCTCGTCCACTCCACCCACTTCCGCGTCCACCTCGCCCCCCTCGACTGGGCCGCGATCGGCCACCCCGACAGGGCGGGCGCGCGCACCGGCCTGCCCGCCGTGGCCGTGGACGCGGAGGGCCGGGCCCATGTCTTCGCCCGCAACCGCGGGAACGGCGTGCACGCCCTCGTACAGAAGGAGCGCGGCGGCTGGAGCGCCTGGGCGGACCTCACGGGTTCCGACGTCCATGAGCAACTGGTCGCGGTGACGGGGGAGTCGGGCCGGGTGGAGCTGTACGGCACCGCCCCCACCGGCATCCTGCGCTGGCTCCAGCAGGAGGCCGGCGCGCCTCCCGTGCCGGACGACCCGCTGCCGGTCCGCGTCGAGCCGGGCACCCTGAGCGCGCTGCCCACCTCCAAGGAGCACACCACGCTGTTCTTCGCGGACCCGGAGGGCATGCTCCACGCCTGGCGGCCGGCTATCGAGCCCGTCCCCCTGCTCGCCGCGGCCGGCCCCGGCCCGGTCGCCCTGCTGCGCTGCACGCTGGAGGGCCACGACTGCACGCTCCTCGCCCAGCGTTCGGCCTCCGGCCGCGTCGCCTTCGCGGCCTGTCCGACGGAGCAGGAGTCGGCGGGCCTGTGGTGGACCGAGTCCGGGCCGCAGCTGCCGGTGGACACGGCCGTGGCCCTCACCGAGGACGCGGACCGCCGTATCGTCGCCGCCACGCTCACCCCCGACGGCGATCTGCGGATCGCCCGGCAGAAGGACGAGCCGGGCCTGGCGCTGGCGGCCTGGCAGGAGGTCTGACGGCCCTGCCGGGGACCCGGGAACGCCGGTCCCAGGGCCGTCCGGGCACTGCCGGGACCCGGGACGCGAAAGGGGCCCCCGCCGAAGCGGAGGCCCCCTTCACGGCCGTACGAAAGGCGCTTACGCCGGAACCGACGCCAGGCCCGGAGCCAGGAACTTCTTGCCGTTCACGCGCTCGGAGACACCCTCGCGGTCCAGGTACGGCGTGATGCCGCCCAGGTGGAAGGGCCAGCCGGCGCCCGTGATCAGGCAGAGGTCGATGTCCTGGGCCTCGGCGACGACACCCTCGTCGAGCATGAGCCCGATCTCCTGGGCGACGGCGTCCAGGACGCGCTCGCGGACCTGCTCCTCGGACAGGACGACATCGCCCTGCTTGAGAAGCGCGGCGACCTCGGGGTCCAGCTCCGGCTTGCCGGAGTCGTAGACGTAGAAGCCGCGCTTGCCCGCCTTGACGACGGCCGCGAGGTTCGGGGAGACCGTGAAGCGGTCCGGGAAGGCCCGGTTGAGGGTCTCCGAGACGTGCAGACCGATCGCGGGGCCGACCAGCTCCAGGAGGACCAGCGGGGACATCGGCAGGCCGAGCGGCTCCACCGCCTTCTCCGCGACGGCCACCGGGGTGCCCTCGTCGATGACGTTCTGGATCTCGCCCATGAAGCGGGTGAGGATGCGGTTCACGACGAACGCCGGGGCGTCCTTCACGAGTACCGCGGTCTTCTTCAGCTTCTTGGCCACCGCGAAGGCGGTCGCCAGCGAGGCGTCGTCCGTCTGCTCGCCGCGGACGATCTCCAGGAGCGGGAGGATCGCGACCGGGTTGAAGAAGTGGAAGCCCACGACCCGCTCGGGATTCTTGAGCTTCGACGCCATCTCCGTGACGGAGAGGGAGGAGGTGTTGGTGGCGAGGATCGCGTGCGCCGGGGCGACCGCCTCGACCTCCGCGAACACCGTCTGCTTGACGCCGATCTCCTCGAACACGGCCTCGATGATGAAGTCCGCGTCGGAGAAGCCCTCGGCCTTGTCCAGCACACCGGTGACCAGGGCCTTGAGGCGGTTGGCCTTGTCCTGGTTGATACGGCCCTTGCCGAGCAGCTTCTCGATCTCGGCGTGGACGTAGCCCACACCCTTGTCGACGCGCTCCTGGTCGATGTCGGTCAGCACGACCGGCACCTCCAGGCGGCGCAGGAAGAGCAGCGCGAGCTGGGAGGCCATCAGACCGGCGCCGACGACACCGACCTTGGTGACCGGGCGGGCCAGGTTCTTGTCCGGGGCGCCCGCGGGACGCTTGCCGCGCTTCTGCACCAGGTTGAACGCGTAGATGCCGGAGCGCAGTTCGCCACCCATGATCAGGTCGGCGAGGGCCTGGTCCTCGGCGTCGTAGCCCTGCTGGAGGTCGCCGTTCTTGGCGGCCTCGATGATGTCCAGGGCGCGGTAGGCGGCCGGAGCGGCCCCGTGCACCTTGGAGTCGGCGATGAAGCGGCCCTTGGCGACGGCCTGGTCCCAGGCCTCACCGCGGTCGATCACCGGGCGCTCGACGACGATCTCGCCCTTGAGGACGGCCGCCGTCCACAGCAGGGACTGCTCCAGGAAGTCCGCGCCCTCGAACAGCGCGTCGGCGATGCCCAGTTCGTAGACCTGCGCGCCCCCCAGCTGCTTGTTCTGGTTGAGGGAGTTCTCGATGATCACCGAGACGGCCTTCTCGGCGCCGATCAGGTTCGGCAGCAGGGTGCAGCCGCCCCAGCCGGGGACCAGACCGAGGAAGACCTCGGGGAGCGAGAAGGCGGGCAGGGCCGCGGAGACCGTGCGGTAGGTGCAGTGCAGACCGACCTCGACACCGCCGCCCATGGCCGCGCCGTTGTAGTACGCGAAGGTCGGCACCGCGATGCCCGCGAGTCGCTTGAAGACCTCGTGGCCGCCCTTGCCGATGGCCAGCGCGTCCTTGTGCTCCTTGAGCAGCTCGACGCCCTTGAGGTCGGCGCCGACGGCGAAGATGAACGGCTTGCCGGTGATGCCGACACCGACGATCTCGCCGGCCGCGGCCTCCTTCTCGACCTGGTCGATGGCGGTGTTCAGGTTCGCCAGCGAGGCCGGGCCGAAGGTGGTCGGCTTGGTGTGGTCGAAGCCGTTGTCCAGCGTGATGAGCGCGAAGCGCCCCGCGTTGAACGGCAGGTCGAGGTGGCGTACGTGCGCGGACGTCACGACCTCGTCGGGGAACAGCTCGGCCGCGCCCTTGAGGAGTTCGGTGGTGCTCACTTGTCGCCTCCGGCGTCCTTGTGGTGCGGGTTCTCCCAGATGACCGTGGCGCCCATGCCGAAGCCGACGCACATGGTGGTCAGGCCGTAGCGGACCTCGGGCTGCTCCTCGAACTGGCGGGCCAGCTGCGTCATCAGACGCACACCCGAGGAGGCCAGCGGGTGACCGAAGGCGATGGCGCCGCCGTACTGGTTGACGCGCTCGTCGTCGTCCGCGATGCCGTAGTGGTCGAGGAAGGCCAGGACCTGGACGGCGAAGGCCTCGTTGATCTCGAACAGACCGATGTCGGAGATCGACAGACCCGCCTGCGCGAGGGCCTTCTCGGTGGCCGGGATCGGGCCGTAGCCCATGACCTCCGGCTCGACACCCGCGAAGGAGTACGCGACCAGGCGCATCTTCACCGGCAGGTCGTTCTCGCGGGCGAACTCCTCGGAGGCGATCAGCGAGGCGGTGGCGCCGTCGTTCAGACCGGCCGCGTTACCGGCGGTGACCCGGCCGTGGACGCGGAACGGGGTCTTGAGGCCGGAGAGGTTCTCCAGGGTCGTGCCCGGGCGCATCGGCTCGTCGGCGGTGACCAGGCCCCAGCCCGTCTCACCGGCCTCCGGGTTGGTGCGGCGCACCGAGATCGGGACCAGGTCGGCCTGGATCTTGCCGTTGGCGTACGCCTTGGCGGCCTTCTCCTGGGAGCGCACGGCGTACTCGTCGGCGCGCTGCTTGGTGATCTGCGGGTAGCGGTCGTGCAGGTTCTCGGCGGTCATGCCCATGAACAGGGCGGACTCGTCGACCAGCTTCTCGCTCACGAACCGCGGGTTCGGGTCCACGCCCTCACCCATGGGGTGACGGCCCATGTGCTCGACACCACCGGCGATGGCGATGTCGTAGGCACCGAAGGCGACCGAACCGGCGACCGTGGTCACGGCGGTCAGCGCGCCCGCGCACATGCGGTCGATGGAGTAACCGGGCACCGACTGCGGCAGCCCGGCGAGGATGCCCGCGGTGCGGCCGATGGTCAGGCCCTGGTCACCGATCTGCGTGGTCGCGGCGATGGCGACCTCGTCGATCTTCTTCGGGTCGAGACCGGGGTTGCGGCGCAGCAGCTCCCGGATCGCCTTCACGACGAGGTCATCGGCCCGGGTCTCGTGGTAGATACCCTTCGGGCCCGCCTTGCCGAACGGGGTGCGGACGCCGTCGACGAAGACGACGTCCCTGACGGTACGAGGCACGATGGCTCTCCTCCAGATGCGGGATCTGCACTGCTGCGACCGCGCTGAGCGCGCGCTCAGTCCCATGCTACTTATGAGTAACGTTGCTGCCCACCCCTGGAGGCCGGAGCGGCGAAGGTCACACCGCGGGAGGCGCCGTCGATCCCCTCGGCGTCAGCACCGGAGTGGGCACGGGGTGCGATCCGGGTCCCTCCCCGGTGATCACCCCGAACAGCGTACGGGCCGCCTCCGCCCCGAATCCGTGCACGTCATGGCTCATCGCGGACAAGGTCGGATGCGTGAGCCGGCACAGCTGGGAGTCGTCCCAGGCGAGCAGCGAGACGTCGTGCGGCACGCTCAGGCCCATCTCCGCCGCGACCGACAGACCGGCGACGGCCATGATGTCGTTGTCGTAGACGATCGCCGTCGGCCGGTCCGGCGGGGCGGCGGTCAGCAGGGACCGCGTGGCCCGCGCCCCGGCCTCGCCCGAGTAGTCGGTGGTGACCTGCCAGGCCCCGGCGAGCTCCAGCGTCCGCGCCGCCTTGTCGAAGGCGGCCGTGCGCGTGGCCGTGTGCCCGAGCGCCGCCGCGCCGCCCACCCGGGCGATCCGCCGGTGCCCGAGCGCCGCGAGATACCGCACGGCCTCCGTCACGGCGGTCGCGTCGTCGGTCCACACGGAGGTCAGCGCCCCGGTGAACGACGGATGCCCCACGGCCACCACCGGCATCCCCAGCCGCTCGACGGCGGCGACCCGCGGATCGTCCGCCCGGAAGTCCACCAGGATCGAGCCGCCGATCTGCCGCCCGCGCCACCACGACTCCTGAAGCCCGACCTCCTCCTCCACGGTCCGCACGAGCCGCAGCAGCAGCGAGCAGTTCCGCTCGATCAGCACGCTCTCCACACCCGACACGAACTCCATGTAGAACGGTTCGAGTCCCAGCAGCCGGGCCGGCCGGCACACCGCGAGCCCCACCACGTCCACCCGGGACCCGGCGAGCGTCCGCGCGGTGAGGTTCGGCGCCCAGCCCAGCTCCCGCGCGGCCCGGAAGATCCGGTCCCGGGTCGCCTCCGACAGCCCCGGCTTGTGGTTGAAGGCGAGCGACACGGCCCCCTTGGACACCCCGGCGCGCGCGGCGACGTCCTTGATGGTGACGCGGGGGGTCGTCATGAACCGGGCTCCAGGCAGTACAGGGCGGACCGGGCGGCGTCCGGATCGGGAGTCTCCCACCCGCTGACCCCGATGGTCACCCGTTCCCCGGGCAACAGCGTCACCAGCCCCCGATCGGCCCGGGCCGCCGGATCCAGCCGGTCGGCCTGCAACAGCAGATCCCGTACGAGGGTGTGGGCCGTCACGGTCACGGAACCCGGCGCCACCGTCACCTCGAACTCGGGGCGGGGATAGGGGATTTCACGATCGGGTGAGGGGAAGCGCAGGGCCCGCAGCCCGTCCGCGTCGGCCACCAGGAACTCCTTCGGACCGGCGGGCTCCAGCTCGTCCGGCACCGGCACCTCGGCCACGGCCCGGCGTCCCGCCCGGAACTCCAGGCCCGCCTCGCCGATCACCGCCCCCTCGACCGACATCCGCCGCAGCCGCAGGACACCCGCCCACTCCTCGCCCGCCTGGTTGGCCACGGCCACCACCCGCTCGCGGACCGTCAGCAGCCGGTCCGCGTACAGCCGCCGCAACTCGTGGTACAGCGGCTTCTCTCGCCCGTCCCCGTCCACCGCCGACCAACTCGTCACCGGCCAGCAGTCGTTGAACTGCCACACCACCGTCCCCGCACACACCGGCCAGTGCGACCGCCAGTGCTCGATCCCGGCCGCCACCGCCCGCGCCTGGTTGACCTGCGTGAGGTAGTGCCAGCGGTCGAAGTCCCCCTCGGGGAAAGCGAAATGCCGCTCCAGTCCCCGCCGCAGCTTGCCGTTCCCGTCGTCGGCCTTCTGGTGGTGCAGCATGCCGGGGGAGTCCGCCGCGAGCTCCTCCCCGGCCAGCGCCCGCGCGAGCGTGGCGTACGCGGGCGGTGCCTGCCACCCGAACTCGGCCACGAATCGCGGCACTTCACCGCGGTACTCGGTGTAGTCGAGCCGGTTCCAGACCTCCCACGAGTGATGCGTCCCGTGCGCCGGATCGTTCGGGTGGTGCTCCCAGGACCCGGACCAGGGACTGCCCGCCGTGTACGGCCGCGTCGGATCCAGCTCGGCCACCACCCGCGGCAACAGGCCCAGGTAGTACCCCTCCCCCCAGGAGTCCCCGGCGAGCCGCGCCTCCCACCCCCAGTCCCGGAACCCCCACAGGTTCTCGTTGTTGCCGTTCCACAGCACCAGTGAGGGATGCGGCATCAGCCGTACGACGTTCTCCCGGGCCTCCGCCTCCACCTCACCCCTGAGCGGCTGCTCCTCCGGATAGGCCGCGCAGGCGAACGGGAAGTCCTGCCACACCAGCAGCCCCAGCTCGTCGCAGGCGTCGTAGAAGTCCTCGCTCTCGTAGATCCCGCCGCCCCAGACCCGCACCAGGTCCACCCCGGCGCCCGCCGCCTGCCGCAGCCGCTCCCGGTACCGCTCACGGGTGATCCGGGAGGGGAACACGTCGTCCGGGATCCAGTTCACGCCGCGCGCGAAGATCCGCTCGCCGTTGACCACCAGACAGAACCCGGTGCCGTGCTCGTCGGCCGACCGGTCCAGCTCGACGGTCCGGAAGCCGACCCTGCGCCGCCACACGTCCAGGGGGCGGTCCTCGTGCAGCAGAGTCAACACGACGTCGTAAAGCGGCTGTTCACCGTAGCCTCGCGGCCACCACAGGCGCGCCTGCGGGACTTCGAGCCGTACCACCCCCGAGGCCTTGTCGATCGCCGCGCGCGCCCGCACCCCGTCCACCACGGCCTCCACGGTCAGCGGCGCCTCGACCCGGGCGCGCTCCACCTCGACCGCCAACTCCACCACGCCCACGCCCTGTTCGACGCTCACCAGCGGCCGCACCCGGGCGATCCTCGCCGTGGACCACCGCTCGATCCGCACCGGCCGCCAGATCCCGGCCGTCACCAGCGTGGGCCCCCAGTCCCAGCCGAACGAGCAGGCCATCTTGCGGAGGTACTGATACGGCTCGGCATACGCGGCCGGCCGCTCGCCCAGCTTCCCGCGCACCGCCTCGGCCTCGGCGTAGGCGGAGACGAACCGCACGCTCAGCCGACCGGACATGCCGGTCACGTCGAAGCGGTACGAGCGGTGCATGTTCCTTGTCCGGCCCAGGAGTTGGCCGTCCAACCGGATCTCGGCCGCGGTGTCCAGACCGTCGAGGACGAGGTCGGTCTGCTCATGCCCGTTCGAGGGCGCCAGCTCCCTCTCGTAGGTCCACTCCCGCCGCCCCACCCACGCGACCTCGGTCTCGCCCAGGCCGAGGAAGGGATCTGGGATCACCCCGGCCGCGAGCAGATCGGTGTGCACACAGCCCGGCACCACGGCCGGCAGCTCCTCGCCCTCGTGCCGCAGGATCCAGCCCTCGGTGAGCGGTGTGGCCTGAAGCATGAACACACTCCCTAAACCGATCAAGTCCTGTCCTGCGGACGCATTTCGGCACCGCTGCCATCCTTGGCGAGATAGGGACTGTACCGGTTAAGAAAACGTTGTCAGAGTACCGAACCAGCCAACCCGCTCGTGCTCGTCCGTCCCTTGAACGGAGCTGATGCACATGAACCGCCGTACAGCCGTGTCCCTGGCCGTGGCCGCGAGTGCCGCCCTGCTGCTCCCGGGCTGCACCGGCACCGGAGGATCCTCGAAGGGCGCCGACGCCAAGGCTCCTGACGACCCGTCGAAGGTCACCGGAACCATCAAGGTGCTCACCGTCCGCACCGACCTCGTGCAGGACGGCACCCTCAAGAAGTACGCCGCCGAGTGCAACAGGACCTACCCGAAGGTCAAGGTCGAGTTCGAGGGCCTCACCAACTACGAGGCCGAGGTCAAGATCCGGATGAACACCGAGAACTACGGTGACGTCCTGCTGATCCCCGCGGTCATCAAGAAGGCCGACTACCCGAGGTTCTTCGCCTCGCTGGGCACACAGGCCGAGCGTGCGAAGAAGTACCGCTTCACCGACTACACCACGGTCGACGGCAAGGTCTACGGACAGAGCCCGGTCGGCGTGGCCCCCGGGTTCGTCTACAACAAGCGGATCTGGAAGGAGGCCGGGGTCACCGCATGGCCCACCACCCCGGCCGAGTTCATCGCCGACCTCAAGGCCATCAAGGCGAAGACCGACGCGATCCCGTACTACACCAACTTCGCGGCCGGCTGGACGCTCACCTCCTGGACGTACGTCGACGGCGCCGTCAGCTGCGACCCGCAGGCCACCACCGAGCTCGCCGAGGGCGACCCGTGGGCGAAGGGCGCCGACCTGCGCGTCGGCGACACCCTGCTCCACGACATCGTCCAGCAGGGCCTGGTCGAGAAGGACCCGACGACCAGCAACTGGGAGGAGTCCAAGCCCCGTACCGCCAAGGGCGAGATCGCCACCCAGTGGCTCGGCACCTGGGCGATCGTGCAGTTCCAGGACGCCGCCAGGAAGGCCGGGGCCGACCCCGACGACATCGGCTTCATGCCCTTCCCGGCGCAGACGGACGGAAAGTTCTGCGCGACCGTGGCGCCGGGCTACAACCAGGCCGTCAACGTGCACTCCCGGTACAAGGAGGCCGCCCGCGCCTGGATCGACTGGTTCACCGACAAGTCCGGCTACGTCGAGGACAACCTCGCCATCTCCCCGCTCAAGGACGCCCCGATGCCCCAGGTGCTCAAGCCGTACGAGGACCAGGGCGTGAGGCTCATCGAGGTGGACGACGCCCAGGGTGCCCGGGTCAAGCAGCTCGACAGCGACTCGGAGGTCGGCATCTACGCCCCCGAGTACCGCCAGAACCTCGTCGACCTCGCCCGCGGCGCCCGCAAGGGCAGCCTCGACGGCTTCCTCGGCGACCTCAGCAAGCGCTGGACGGACGCCCAGAAGAAGCTGGGGTCCTGATGACGAACACCACCGAGAAGGCGGCCGTGGAGGTGAGCACGGCCGCCCCCGTCCCGGCGCCCGCCTCGCGCCGGACCCGTGCGTGGCGGGGCGTCACGCCCTGGCTGTTCCTGATCGCCCCGCTCGCCCTGCTGATCACGTTCACGTACGCGCCGATCGCCAACATGCTGGCGTACAGCTTCACCGACTGGGACGGCGTCAGCCCCGTGCTGCACTGGACGGGCGTCGAGAACTACCAGGAGGTCTTCACCCGCCCGGATCTCTTCGAGGTCTTCTGGGTCAGCGGCTACTACCTGGCCGCGTCCGCGATCCAGATCGCGCTGGCCCTCTACTTCGCGACCGTCCTGAGCTTCGACGTCCGCTTCCGGAACTTCTTCAAGGGCGTGCTCTTCTTCCCGTACCTGATCAACGGGGTCGCGATCGGCTTCGTGTTCCTCTACTTCTTCCAGGACGGCGGCACCCTCGACTCGGTGCTGAGCCTGTTCGGGGTGCACACCGACCACGCCTGGCTCGGCACCCCGGCCTCCGCGAACACCTCGCTGGCCGCCGTCTCGGTCTGGCGCTACCTGGGCCTGAACTTCGTGCTCTTCCTGGGCGCCATCCAGTCGATCCCGGGAGAGCTCTACGAGGCCGCCGAGCTGGACGGCGCGAACCGCTGGCAGCAGTTCCGCCACATCATCGCGCCCGGCATCAAGCCGGTTCTGACCCTGACGGTGATCCTGTCGATCTCCGGTTCACTGTCGGTCTTCGAGATCCCGTACATCATGACCGGCGGGGCGACCGGCACCGAGACCTTCGTGATCCAGACGGTGAACCTGGCGTTCCGCTTCAACAAGACGGGCCTGGCCTCGGCGGCCGCCCTCGTCCTCCTGCTGATCATCCTGCTGGTGACCTGGGTGCAGCGGCGCCTGGTCCCCGACGACAAGGTGGACCTCGTATGACGCGCCGTGGGATCGCCCGCACCCTGGTCCACCTGTCGCTGATCGCCGCGACCCTGATCGTGCTGCTCCCGCTCCTCGTCGTCCTCCTGACCTCCCTCAAGTCGGAGAAGGAGATGGCGAACACGAGCGGCGCGCTGGAACTCCCGCACGACCTGCTGAACTTCCACAACTACGCGGCGGCGTTCCGGGACGGCGAGATGCTCTCCGCCTTCACCAACACCACGATCATCCTGCTGGTCTCGGTCACCGGCACGGTCCTGATCGGCTCGATGACGGCCTACGCGATCGACCGCTTCACCTTCCGCTTCAAGAAGCTGGTGGTGGCGCTCTTCCTCACGGCGGCCCTGGTCCCCGGTGTGACGACCCAGGTGGCCACCTTCCAGATCGTCAACAGCTTCGGCATGTTCGACACCCTCTGGGCGCCGATCGCCCTCTACATGGGCACCGACATCGTCTCGATCTACATCTTCCTGCAGTTCGTCCGCTCGATCCCGATCTCCCTGGACGAATCGGCCCGCCTGGACGGTGCCAACGCCTTCACGATCTACCGCAAGATCATCTTCCCGCTGCTGAAGCCCGCGATCGCGACCGTGGTGATCGTGAAGGGCATCACCGTCTACAACGACTTCTACATCCCCTTCCTCTACATGCCCTCGGAAGATCTTGGCGTGATCTCGACGTCCCTGTTCCGCTTCAAGGGCCCCTACGCAGCCCACTGGGAGGTCATCTCGGCAGGAGCGGTACTGGTGATCCTGCCGACCCTGATCGTCTTCCTGAGCTTGCAGCGCTTCATCTACAACGGCTTCATGAGAGGCGCGACCAGGTAAGTGCTTTTAGGGGCGCGGGGAACTGCGCGAGCAACCACGACGCACCCGCAGCCGCCGCACGTCGAAGGACCCCTACGGCGGCTACGCGGACAACGCGGCGACAAGAACCGGCGTGACCTGCTCAACCTGCCAGGCCCGAGCCCCCAAACCGGCCAGCGCCGCCCCCACGGACTCCGCACTGACGACACTCGGCGGCTCCCAGCAGACCCGCCGCACGGTGTCCGGGCTGATCAGGTTCTCCTGAGGCATGTTCAGCGACTCGGCCAACGCCGAAACCGCCGCCCGCGCCGCGGACAACCGAGCCGCCGCCGCGGGATCCTTGTCGGCCCAGGCGCGCGGGGGCGGAGGCCCCGTCACCGGCTGCCCCGGCTGCGGCAACTGCGTCTCCGCAAGGGCCCTGGCCCGGTCGACGGCGGCCTGCCACTGCTCCAGCTGCCGCCGCCCCGTCCGATGCCCGAACCCGTTCAACGCGGCGAGCGCGTGCACGTTCACCGGAAGCGCGAGCGCCGCCTCGACGATCGCCGCGTCGGACAGCACCTTGCCGGGTGACACGTCCCGCCGCTGGGCGATCCGGTCCCGCGCCTCCCACAGCTCCTTGACGACGGCCAGCTGCCGACGCCGCCGTACCTTGTGCATGCCGGAGGTGCGACGCCAGGGATCCTTGCGGGGTTCGGCCGGCGGAGCCGAGGCGATCGCGTCGAACTCCTGAAGCGCCCACTCCAGCTTCCCCTGCCGGTCGAGCTCCTTCTCCAGCGCGTCCCGCAGATCGACGAGCAGTTCCACGTCGAGGGCGGCGTACCGCAGCCACGGCTCGGGCAGCGGGCGGGTCGACCAGTCGACGGCCGAGTGGCCCTTCTCCAGGACGAAGCCCAGGACGCCCTCGACCATCGCGCCGAGCCCCACCCGGGGGAACCCGGCGATCCGCCCGGCCAGCTCGGTGTCGAAGAGCCGGGTGGGGATCATGCCTATCTCGCGGAGACAGGGGAGATCCTGTGTGGCGGCGTGCAGCACCCACTCGACGCCGGAGAGCGCCTCGCCGAGCCCGGACAGATCGGGACAGGCCACGGGGTCGATCAGCGCGGTCCCCGCACCCGCGCGGCGCAGCTGGACGAGATAGGCGCGCTGGCCGTAGCGGTAGCCGGACGCCCGCTCGGCGTCGACGGCGACGGGCCCGGTACCCGCGGCGAACGCGGCGATCACCTCGGCGAGCGCGGCCTCGTCGGCGATCACGGGCGGAATGCCCTCGCGCGGCTCCAGCAGAGGGATCGGCGCCTCCGCGCCAGAAGATCCACCATCGTCCGGAGGGCCGCCTCCGGTGGTTCGCAGTGAAACGTCTGCTGCGGTCTCTTGGGCGTCGGTCACATGTCAAGGGTATCCGTGTATGGACAGCGCCTGCCGACGGAACGTTCCGACGGCAGGCGCCTGAGGGTCGTAAACCAGTCAGCCCGGTGAAAGCTCTGGTTCACGTCCGTGAACAGTGAGGCCCGGACGAGCCCCTGGGGACGAGGCTCGGGGGAACCTCAGTGGATGATGCCGGTGCGCAGGGCCACCGCCACCATGCCGGCGCGGTCACCCGTGCCGAGCTTGCGGGCGATCCGGGCGAGGTGGCTCTTGACGGTCAGTGCGGACAGGCCCATCGAGACGCCGATGGCCTTGTTCGACTGGCCTTCGGCCACCAGCCGCAGCACCTCGACCTCGCGGCCGGAGAGCTCGCGGTAGCCGCCCGGGTGGCTCGGGGCACCCGGGGGGCGGCGGTGCATACGGGCGGCGGCGGCGCCGATGGGGGCGGCGCCCGGTCGGGTGGGGAGCCCGAGGTTGGTGCGGGTGCCGGTGACGACGTAGCCCTTGACGCCGCCCGCGAGGGCGTTGCGCACGGCGCCGATGTCGTCGGCCGCGGAGAGGGCGAGGCCGTTGGGCCAGCCCGCGGCGCGGGTCTCGGACAGCAGCGTCAGGCCGGAGCCGTCGGGGAGGTGGACGTCGGCGACGCAGATGTCTCTGGGGCTGCCGATACGGGGACGGGCCTCCGCCACCGACGAGGCCTCGATGACATCGCGCACACCGAGCGCCCAGAGGTGACGGGTGACGGTGGAGCGGACACGCGGGTCGGCCACGACCACCATGGCGGTGGGCTTGTTCGGGCGGTAGGCGACCAGGCTTGCGGGCTGCTCGAGGAGAACGGACACCGGGCCTCCTGGGGTGCGGGACGGCTTGGAAGGTCACAGACGTCTTCGGCACCGAACCCGGCGTCCTTTAGAGAATGATCACGATCTAGTGAGTAACAATTCGTGCAATTCGGACGTGCGATCGATCGTTCGGTGAGCACATCGAGTCGTTCGATGACTCACTCCTGACTGAAAGTGGCCGTATCGACAAATTGATGCGCCATGTGGGTGGACGGTTCCGCTGGTGGGCAGGGGGTCAGCGCGCCTGGGGGTCGCGGCGCTGTGGCAACGTCACCACCGACGCGTCACCCGGACCGGCCGGCGGCAGTCCTGCGACCTGGGCCAGCAGATCGCACCAGGACGTCAGGTGCGCTGAAGCGTCCGGCACCCCGCCCAGGCCCTCACGGGGCGTCCAGGAGGCACGGATCTCGATCTGCGAGGCCGCGGGGCGCTCGGACAGCCCGCCGAAGTAGTGCGAGCTCGCGCGCGTGACGGTGCCGCTCGGTTCGCCGTACGACAGTCCGCGCGCCCCGAGCGCCCCGGTCAGCCAGGACCAGCACACCTCGGGCAGCAGCGGGTCGGCCGCCATCTCCGGCTCCAGCTCCGCGCGCACCAGCGTCACCAGCCGGAAGGTGCCCCGCCAGGCGTCGTGCCCGTCAGGGTCGTGCAGCAGCACCAGACGCCCGTCGGCGAGGTCCTGGTCGCCGTCGACGACGGTGGCCTCCAACGCGTACGCGTAGGGGGCGAGCCGCTGCGGAGCCCGGGTCGGCTCGATCTCGATCTGCGGCCTGAGCCGACTGCCGCGCAGGGCCTGAACCGCGGCCTGGAAAGCCGGCGGAGCCGCACCGCTCCCATCCCGGTCCCCTTCCTTCGCGTCGTCCATCCCACCAGCGCCGTCCGACAGTCGTCCCTGAGCCGCAGCCATGCCGGAAGGTTAAAGGGAAGGGGGCCGTGGTGCCGCCCTAGACACCCGGACTTGGCCCCATGCCCACACAGACACCGCGCACCGGGCACTCACCGCACCGTGCGAGACTTTCCGACGTGAGTGCACACGAGACGCCGCCGTCGGCCACGTACGAATCCGCCTTCCTCAAGGCCTGCCGGCGCGAACCCGTGCCGCACACCCCGGTCTGGTTCATGCGGCAGGCCGGACGCTCGCTGCCGGAGTACCGCAAGGTCCGCGAGGGCATCCCGATGCTGGAGTCCTGCACGCGGCCCGAGCTGGTCGCCGAGATCACCCTCCAGCCGGTGCGCCGGCACCACGTGGACGCGGCGATCTACTACAGCGACATCGTCGTCCCGCTCAAGGCCATCGGCATCGACCTCGACATCAAGCCCGGCGTCGGCCCGGTCGTCGAGCGCCCGATCCGCACCCGCGCCGACCTGGCCCAGCTGCGCGACCTCACCCCCGAGGACGTCTCCTACGTCACCGAGGCCATCGGCCTGCTGACCCGCGAGCTCGGCCCGACCCCCCTCATCGGTTTCGCCGGCGCACCTTTCACCCTCGCGAGTTACCTCGTCGAGGGCGGCCCGTCCCGCACGTACGAGAACGCCAAGTCGATGATGTACGGCGACCCCGAGCTCTGGACCGACCTGCTCGACCGCCTCGCCGAGATCACCGCCGCCTTCCTGAAGGTCCAGATCGAGGCCGGCGCCTCCGCGGTCCAGCTCTTCGACTCCTGGGCCGGCGCCCTCGCCCCCGCCGACTACCGCCGCTCGGTGCTGCCCGCGTCCGCGAAGGTCTTCAAGGCGGTCGAGGGCTACGGCGTCCCCCGCATCCACTTCGGCGTCGGCACCGGCGAGCTGCTGAGCCTCCTGGGCGAGGCCGGCGCGGACGTCGTCGGCGTCGACTGGCGGGTGCCGCTCGACGAGGCCGCCCGCCGCGTCGGCCCCGGCAAGGCGCTCCAGGGCAACCTCGACCCGACGGTCCTGTTCGCCTCCACGGCGGCCGTCGAAGCCAAGACCCGCGAGGTCCTCGACTCCGCCGCGGGCCTGGAGGGCCACGTCTTCAACCTCGGCCACGGCGTCATGCCGTCCACCGACCCGGATGCGCTCACCCGTCTCGTCGAGTACGTCCACACGCAGACCGCCCGATAGGACGCACCGCGTTCTTCGAGCCCGCCGGGACCCTCACCAGGTGTGCCGGGGCCGTGCCTTCCTGCCGAACAGCAGGCCGCGCGGTTCCGGCGGCGGGGGAGTGCCGGCCTTGAGCGGCCAGGCGAGCAGCATCCCGGCGAGGAAGCCCACCACGTGCGCCGCGTACGCCACCGTGCCCGCGGCGGACACGCCCTCGCCGGACGAGTACACCGCCTGGAGCACGAACCAGAAGCCCAGCACCAGCCAGGCCGGCAGTCGCAGCGGCAGGAAGACCAGGAAGGGCACCAGGACCCACACCCTGGCCTTCGGATACAGCACCAGATAGGCGCCCAGGACCCCGGCGATGGCCCCCGAGGCGCCGATCAGCGGGTCGCTGGAGTCGGCGTTGAGGAGCGCGAAGCCGTAGGACGCCGCGTAGCCGCAGACGACGTAGAAGAGCGCGAAGCGGACGTGTCCCATGCGGTCCTCGACGTTGTTGCCGAAGATCAGCAGGAACAGCATGTTGCCCAGCAGGTGCAGCCAGCCGCCGTGCAGGAACATCGCCGTCAGGACCGACAGCGCCGGGGACTTGTCGTAGTCCGGCGGGGCCACCACACAGCCCGTCGCGCCCTGCGCGTTGGTGCCGACGTCGCCCGTCGGGACGAGCTTCGGCATCTGATGGTGGATCAACTCCTGCGGGACGGCCGCCCAGTGCTCCAGGAACGCCTGGAGATGGCACAGCTGCGACACGCTGCTGTCGCCCGCCACGGAACCGGCCAGACCGGGCGTGAACAGGAACACGAGGACGTTCGCGGCGATGAGCGCGTACGTCACCACGGGGGTGCGGCGCACGGGGTTCACGTCATGGACGGGGATGACCACAAGGAAGTAGTGCCCCCGATACGTCCGCCGAATCGGTGGCACCTCGGTGAACACCCGCACGCACGCGTGCGTATGACTCCTCAACCGCCCGTGGCACGGGGAAGGCGGGCCGCGGGGACTACGTGAGGAACAGGCGATGAACGACCGTATTACTCCTGCGATGCACGCTCTTCCCGACGGTGAGGCCGAACTGTCCCTGGTGGTGCGGCTGCCGTGGGAGGACGTGGCCAGGCTCGGTCAGGAGGCCGGGCGGCTGGCGTCCCAGATGCAGCGTCCGGTGACGCTCGACGAGGCGGTGAGCAACCGGCTCAGGACCACCCGGCCGGCCGCCCACGCGAAGCCCGCGGGGGAGCAGCCGGCCGCGATGCCCAGCACCGCCAGCGCCTCCGTCTCGGCGCTGCCGCCCCGGCCGCCCGCGGACCAGGCCCGGCAGGCCATCGAGCGGATCAACGGGACGGCCTAGCCGCCCAGGTCCTCAGGAGGCCCGCACCTTCGCGGCGGCCTTCCTGGCCGCCACCAGCACCGGGTCCCACACCGGGCTGAACGGCGGCGCGTACCCCAGGTCCAGGGCCGTCATCCGCTCCACCGTCATCCCCGCCGTCAGGGCCACCGCGGCGATGTCGACCCGCTTGCCCGCGCCCTCCCTCCCGACGATCTGCACGCCGAGCAGCCGCCCCGTGCGGCGCTCGGCGAGCATCTTGACCGTCATGGGGGAGGCGCCCGGGTAGTAACCGGCCCGGCTGGTGGACTCGATCGTGACCGACACGAACTGGAGCCCCACCCGACGGGCGTCCTTCTCGCGCAGCCCGGTCCGCGCGATCTCCAGGTCGCAGACCTTGCTGACGGCGGTGCCGACGACACCGGGGAAGGTCGCGTAACCGCCGCCCACGTTCATGCCGATGATCTGGCCGTGCTTGTTGGCGTGGGTGCCGAGCGCGATGTGCCGCTCCTGCCCGGAGACCAGGTCGAGGACCTCCACGCAGTCGCCGCCCGCCCAGATGTCCTCGTGGCCGCGCACCCGCATCCCGAGGTCGGTCAGCAGACCGCCGTGGTCGCCCAGCGGCAGCCCGGCCGCCTTCGCGAGCGCCGTCTCGGGACGTACGCCGATGCCGAGCACCACCACGTCCGCCGGGTACTCGGCGTCGTCGGTCACCACGGCCCGCACCCGGCCGTCCTCGCCCGTGAGCACCTTGGTCACCTCGGCGTCGTCGACCATGGTGATGCCGAGGCCCTCCATCGCCCGGTGCACCAGCCGGCCCATGTCGGGGTCGAGCGTGGACATGGGCTCACTGCCCCGGTTGACGACCGTCACCTCGTAGCCGCGCTTGATCAGGGCCTCGGCCATCTCCACGCCGATGTACCCGGCGCCGACGACCACCGCCCTGCGGCCACGCGTGCGTGCCAGCGTGTCGATGAGCGCCTGGCCGTCGTCAAGGGTCTGCACGCCGTGCACGCCAGCCGCGTCGACCCCCGGCATGTCGGGCCGGATCGGCCGGGCACCGGTCGCGATCACGAGTTTGTCGTACGACGTCCAGGACTCGTCCCCCGATTCGAGGTCACGCGCGCGTACCCGCCGGCGGTCCACGTCGATCCCGGTGACCTCGGTGCGCAGGCGCAGGTCGATGCCGCGGTCCCGGTGCTCCTCGGGCGTACGGGCGATCAGGTGGTCCCGCTCCTCGACGTCCCCGCCCACCCAGTACGGGATGCCGCACGCCGAGTAGGAGGTGAAGTGGCCGCGCTCGAACGCCACGATCTCCAACTCGTCGGGGCCCCTCATCCGCCGGGCCTGCGACGCCGCGGACATCCCCGCGGCGTCACCCCCGATCACGACCAGACGTTCCCTCGTGTCCCGCGTACGGCTCATGTTCATGCGAACACGCTACGAGGACGGGGCATTTCACGACCGGGGAGCCCCGCCCTCGGCTCTGCGGAGCCTCCCGGTTCCTCCATACGTCCCGGTTCGTGGGCGCGCCCGGCTTCCTGCGGTGTCGGCCGCACCCGCCTCGCGCGTCAGTCCTCCTCGCCGCGCTCCTGCGGGCGGTCCGGGTCGGGGACCGGGCGTGCCACGGGCAGGGGGCCCAGGGCTGTCGCGGCGCCGGCCGGGGCGGGGCGGTGGGGGAGTCGGGGGCGGATCAGGCGCAGCCACACGAGCACGATCAGTGCGAGCCCCGCCAGGAACGGCAGCACCGCCGCCAGCGCCATCACGATCCAGCGCAGCATGGTCACGAACGCGTCCCAGCCGCCCGTCAGCGCGTCGGCGACGCCCGGGTCGTCGTCCTTCGCCGCCTTCACGACCGGCTTCTCGGACAGGGACAGGGTGATGGTGGCCAGCGTGGTGCGGTCCTTCAGGGACGCCTGGCGGGCGAGCAGCGACTCCAGGTCGGCCTCGCGACTGCTGAGTTCGCCCTCCAGGGTGACCACGTCGCTCAGCTTGGTCGCCTTGTCCATCAGCTCACGGATCCGCGCCACGCTCGCGCGCTGGGACGCGATGCGGCTGTTCACGTCGACGACCTGGTCGGTGACGTCCTGCGCGTTCGCGGTGCGCTCCAGCAGCTTGCCCGCGCCCTCCAGGTCGGCGAGGACCTCCTCGTACTTCTCCACGGGCACCCGCAGCACCACCCGCGTCCGCTCGTGGCCCTCCTCGTCGCGGTTGGTGGTCTCCTTGCCGACGAACCCGCCCGCGTTCTCGGTCGTGGTCCGGGCCGCGTCGAGCGCCTTCGGCACGTCCTTGACCTGGACGGTCAGCGTGGCGGTGCGGATGATGTGGTTCGCGGTGATCTTCGGCGCGGAATCGGCCTGCTTGCCGCCGGCCGAGGCCTGGGCACCGGCCCCGCCCTCCACCTGGGACTGCGGCGCGTCGGCCCGTTCGTCGCTGGCGGTGTCGGCCCCGCTGTCACTGGCCCCGCTGCACCCGGCCAGGGCCAGCGCACCCACCAGCAGCAGCCCCGCCAGGGCACGGCCGCGGCGTACGGAGCTTCGTGAACGGCGTGAACGTGGTGTGCGCATGGGCGTCCCCCCGAGGGTGTGGAACAGCTGACGGTCCTTCGACGCCGCGGCGGGCGCGAACGTTGGACCCCGCCGGTCCCGATGCGGTCACGGTCAGGACTCGTGAAGGACACCGGGCCGCCGACGGGCTGTCAGTGGGGTCTGAGAGGCTGGGGCCATGAGCGGATCACAGGTGGTCGTCGTCGGCGCCGGCATCGCGGGACTGGCCGCGGCCCACCGGCTGCTGGAGCGCGGCGCGCGCGTCACCGTGCTGGAGGCGTCGGACCGGGTGGGCGGCAAGCTGCTGCCCGGCGAGATCGCGGGCGCCCGGGTGGACCTCGGCGCCGAGTCGATGCTGGCCCGCAGGCCGGAAGCGGTCGCCCTCGCGCGCGAGGTGGGCCTCGGGGAGCGCCTCCAGCCGCCGGCCACCGCGACCGCCTCGATCTGGACCCGCGGCGCCCTGCGCCCCATGCCCAAGGGCCATGTCATGGGCGTCCCCGGCACCGCCGAGGCCCTGGCCGGCGTGCTGTCCGAGGAGGGCCTGGCCCGCATCGAGCAGGACGCGCACCTGCCCCGCACCGAGGTCGGCGACGACGTGGCCGTGGGGGAGTACGTGGCGGCCCGCCTGGGCCGCGAGGTCGTCGACCGCCTCGTCGAGCCCCTCCTGGGCGGGGTCTACGCGGGCGACGCGTACCGCATCTCGATGCGCTCGGCGGTCCCGCAGCTCTTCCAGGTCGCCAAGACCCACACCTCGCTCACCGAGGGCGTCCGCGAGATCCAGGCGAGGATGGCGGCCGGCCAGCAGACCGGCCCGGTGTTCATGGGCATCGAGGGCGGTGTGGGCACCCTCCCGCTCGCCGTCGCCGACGCGGTCCGCGCGCGGGGCGGCGAGATCGTCACCGGCGCCCCGGTGACCGAGCTGCGCCGCGAGGCGTCCGGCGGCTGGAAGGTCGTCGCCCGGGACCGCGTCCTGCGCGCCGACGCCGTGATCGTCGCGGCCCCCGCCCCGGCCGCCGCGGCCGTCCTGCGCGCCGAGGCCCCCGAGGCCGCCGGCGAGCTCGCAGGCGTCGAGTACGCCTCCATGGCCCTGGTCACCCTCGCCTACCGCCGCTCCGGGACCGCCCTGCCCGCCGGCAGCGGCTTCCTCGTCCCGCCGGTCGACGGCCGCACCATCAAGGCGTCCACCTTCGCCTCCCAGAAGTGGGGCTGGATCGCCGACGAGAACCCCGACCTCGTGGTCCTGCGCACCTCCGTCGGCCGCTACGGCGAGACGGCGATCCTGGAGCGCGACGACACCGATCTGGTGGACCTCTCCCGCCATGACCTGCGCGAGGCGACCGGCCTGGACGCCACCCCCCTGGAGACCCGCGTCACCCGCTGGACCGACGGCCTGCCCCAGTACCCGGTCGGGCACCACACGCGCGTGGCCCGCATCCGGGAGCACCTCGCCAAGCTGCCGGGGCTCGCGGTGTGCGGCGCGCAGTACGACGGCGTCGGCATCCCCGGCTGCATCGCTAGCGCGCACGCCGCCGTGGACCAGATCGAGGGCGACCTGACCGCCGTACGCGAGCTGACGGCCAACCCGGTGCAGAGTCTCCACGGCGGAGCGGGAGAATGAGAGCCATGAGCAACGACGCCCCCACCCCCGAGTCCGGCAGGGTCCCGAACAAGGGCAAGCTGGCCAAGGACCTCAACGAGGTCATCCGCTACACGCTCTGGTCCGTCTTCAAGCTGAAGGACGTGCTCCCCGAGGACCGCACCGGCTACGCCGACGAGGTCCAGGAGCTCTTCGACCAGCTCGCCGCCAAGGACGTCACGATCCGCGGCACCTACGACGTGTCCGGGCTGCGCGCCGACGCCGACGTCATGATCTGGTGGCACGCGGAGACCAGCGACCAGCTCCAGGAGGCGTACAACCTCTTCCGCCGCACCCGGCTGGGCCGCGCCCTGGAGCCAGTCTGGTCGAACATGGCGCTGCACCGCCCCGCCGAGTTCAACCGCTCCCACATCCCGGCGTTCCTCGCCGACGAGAACCCCCGCGACTACGTCAGCGTGTACCCGTTCGTGCGGTCGTACGACTGGTACCTGCTGCCCGACGAGGACCGCCGGCGCATGCTCGCCGACCACGGCAAGATGGCCCGCGGCTACCCCGACGTGCGGGCCAACACCGTCGCCTCCTTCTCGCTGGGTGACTACGAGTGGATCCTGGCCTTCGAGGCCGACGAGCTGTACCGCATCGTCGACCTCATGCGCCACCTGCGCGCCTCGGAGGCCCGGATGCACGTCCGCGAGGAGGTCCCGTTCTACACGGGCCGCCGCAAGGACCTCGGCGACCTCGTGGCGGGCCTGGCCTGATCAGCGACCGGGTGCGGCGGCCGCCGTGTCATCGGAGGCCGCTTTCCCCTCGGCTCGAGCCTTCCCTTCGGAGCTCGCCTTTCCTTCAGCGGCCGTCGTCCCCTCGGCGCGAGCCTTCCCTTCGGCGGCCCCCGTCCGGGAGGCCACCCGCGGCTTCGGTTCCGGGTGCGGGGCGCACGCGGCGCGCCGCACCGGGAGGCGGCCCTCCAGCAGGTAGGCGTCCAGGTAGCCGTTGACGCAGGGGTTCGGGCCGCCCGCGATGCCGTGCGTGCCCGCGTCCCGCTCGGTCACCAGCACCGACCCCGACAGCCGCCGGTGCAGCTCCAGCGCCCCCTCATAGGGCGCGGCGGCATCCCGCTCGGCGGCGAGGATCAGCGTCGCCGGCACCTCCCCGGGCCCGGTCCGCACGTCCAACGGCTCCTGCCGGGCCATGGGCCAGTAGGCGCAGGGGAGATTCATCCACACGTTGTCCCACGTCTCGAACGGCGCGACCCGGGCCAGCCGGGTGTTGTCCCGGTCCCACACCTTCCAGTCCGTCGGCCAGGACGCGTCGTTGCACTCGACGGCCGTGTAGACGGCGTTGGAGTTCTCCGCCTCCTTCGCCGCCTCCTGATGCGGCCCCGCCTGCTGGATGAGCGGATTCGGGTCGCCCTTGAGGTACGCCGACAGCGCCTGCGCCCGGTGCGGCCAGAAGTCGTCGTAGTACCCGACCGACAGAAACGCCCCCTGAAGCTGCCCCGGCCCGACCTTCCCCCCGGCCGGCTCCGCGGCCAGCCGGGCCGCCGCCTTCTCGTAACTGCGCAGCACCTTCTGGGCGGTGTCGCCGAGCCCGTACACGTCGTCGTGCCGGGCGGCCCACTCCCGGAAGTCCGCCCACCGGTCCTCGAACGCGGCCGACTGGTCCAGGTTGTTGCGGTACCAGACCTGTTCCGGGTCCGGGTTCACCGCCGCGTCGAACACCATCCGCCGCACGTGCGAGGGGAAGAGCGTCGCGTACAGGGCACCGAAGTAGGTCCCGTACGACGCCCCCATGAACGTCAGCCGCGGCTCGCCCAGCGCGGCCCGCAGGACGTCCAGGTCGCGGGCGTTGTTGAGCGAGGTGTAGTGCCGCAGCGCCGCGCCCGTCCGCCGGGCGCACCCGCGCGCGTAGGCCTTCGCCTGCGCGACCCGCTCCCTCTTGTACGACGCCGAGGGGTGCGTCGGTGCCTGCGTGGGCGCGTGGAAGAACTGCTTGGGGTCCTTGCAGGACAGCGGCGCCGAACGGCCCACTCCGCGCGGGGCGTAGCCGACGAGGTCGTAGGCGGCCGCGAGCCCCTTCCACTCGGGAAGGGCGCCGATCAGCGGGAAGTACATGCCGGAGGCGCCGGGGCCGCCGGGGTTGTAGACCAGGGCGCCCTGCCGGGGCACCCGGCGCTTGCTGTTGTGCGGATCCCTGTGGGTGGCGCGGACCCGGCTGACGGTCAGCTTGATCTGCTTGCCGTCGGGGTGCGCGTAGTCGAGCGGGACCGACACCGTGCCGCACTGGACGTCGTCGGGGAGGTCCTCCACCTCGGGGCAGGCGCCGAAGCGGATCCCGGCCGTCCCGGCGCGCGCGGCGGCGAGCGCGGTTCCGTGCGACTCCGCGACGCCCGGGGCGGCCGGAGCGCCCCCGGCCGGAGCGGCGGCGAGCGTGGTGAGGAGCAAGGACCCGGCGGCCGTGTAGAGGGCGGGAGCTCTCATCGGTATCCCTTCGGTGCGCGGCTGCGACAAAAGGGATGTTTGGTTCGGGTGGGTGGGAAGGCAAGCACCGCCCCGCCGGTGTCGGCCCCAATGCCTCCGTGCGCCCCCGGACGCGCTCAGTCCCGCGGGTCCGTGTCCCACCCGTCACGCCGCTGCTCACGGTGGGCGAAGGCCGCGCGCAGATCGGGTTCGCCGACCGCGCTGATGCCGCGCACCGCGACGGAGGTGAGATACGTCCGCTCGTCCGTGCCGCCGCTGTGCCGGGTCAGGGCGCCGAGCAGCCGCTGGCCGGCCGGGGAGGCCCAGCGCGAGTACGGGTGGACCTCCATCCGTGCGATGGCCAGGCAGCTCAGGTCGAGTGCGAGCGGCAGGGCGAACCAGAGGGCGACCAGGTGCCGAGGCATCTCCGAGGGGGCGGGCGCCAGCAGGGCGATCGCGCCCAGCGCGACGACGGCCACCGAGGCCAACTGCACCTGGCGGACCGCTGCCGCGATGCCGGACCGGGCGCCGGCGGGCACGGCGAGGCCCGCGTCCACGAGCCGGTCGCCGAGACCGCGCACCGCGTCCGCCGAGGCCGCGTCGGCGCGCACCGGCGCGATCCGGGACTGACCCTCGGGTCCGATGGCGCCGATGACCGTGCGCTCCATCTCGTCCCGCCCCCGCGGATCGACGACGGTCGCCCAACCGGTGCGGGCCAGCAGCAGCCGTCGCTGCCGGGCCATGGAGACGAGCGTCAGATCGGCGACCCGCCGGGGACCGCCGGACAGGAACGCGGCCTCGTACAGCGTCAGATCGTGTGCCCGGGCATCCGCGTCCGCGGCCGCCGCGTGAACGGCGGCCAGGCACAGCCGCGTGCACGCGGTGCCGGTGGCGGCCCAGGCCAGCAGCAGAAGAAGAACCCAGAACATGCCGCGTTTCTATGCCAAAGGCTCGCGACGGCGCCATGGGCTGTTCACAATCCGGACGGAGTGTTGTCGGTGTGTGACGTTCCGTTTGTCCGGAACCGACCTACGACGCCACGGGCACCGGCGCCGGGCTGGAGGCGGCCGGGGGCAGCGAGTACGTCGTGGCGTACGGGGACGGGGTGACCGGTACGACCACGCCCGGGTCGGTCGTCGGACCGGGCGGCGCGGGGGAGTTGACGAGGGGCGGCGCGTTGTCGCCGGCCAGTTCCTGGGCCAGGGCGGCGAAGTCGACGTACCCCGTGGCCTCCAGGACCTTGATGTGGTCGAGGACGGTGCTGTTGGCGTCGTCGGCCAGGGCGCGGACCAGGGAGTTCTGGGTGCTCGCGCGGACCTCGGCGACGACCGAGAACACCCTGCCGTGGGCGAGGCGCAGGATGTTGGCGAACTGCCGGTCGTAGTCGACGCCCTGGGCCTGGTTCAGCGTTTCGAGCCACTGCTTCTGCTGGTCGTTGGGCTCGTTGGGCAGGGCGAGCCCGAGTTTCGCCGCCACGTCCCGCACCCGGGCGTCCAGGAAGGTGTGTCCCGCCACGAGGTGCTCACCGGCCGTCCGTACGGCCTGGGTCGTGCCCTTCTGCTCCGCCTGCCGGCCCGCGGGCAGCTCCCACAGCCCCGCCAGCCGCACCTTGGTGACGAAGTCCCGGTCCAGCGCGGAGAGCGGGCCGTACGGTGTCGTCACGGTCCCGGCCTTGAGCACGCTCAGCCCCGTGTCCGAGCGGTCGGCGTACGACCAGATCGGGACGAGCAGCGCCACGAGGGTCGCCGTGAGACCGGTGATGATGACTCCAGTACCGGTGAAGATGCCTCGGCCTTTGAGGGGCGGCCGTGGTCGCGGTCGCATGGTGCCTCCTGTTGCGGCACCGCACGCTAGTACGTTTCAGGTGCGGGGGTGACATATTACCGTCGGGTCAACGTCAACCGCCGTACACCGGTGCCGGCCGGCCACCGGGCCGGAGGCACCCCCTCAGCGCCGCAGCAGCACCTTCCGCGTGGCCCGGGCCAGCCGCACCGCGGGCCTGCGGGACCTGGGCACGGGCCCGGACCGCTCCAGCCACCACTCGCGCACCTCCCGCCGTGTCCTCGCGTCCGCCAACTTCCCGTCGAGCAGCAGATGTTCGGTGAAGGACAACGCGTCCCGCCGGTACCCGTCCGTCATCGGCGACCCCTGCGCGTACGCCAGGAACGCCGGCCGGTACCCCGCCCCGAGGATCACCGGCAGCTCCGGCGCCACCTTCGCCACCACGTCCGCCCGCTTCCCCGCGAGCGCCCGCGCCTGCACCCCCAGCCGCACCCGATCGAACCCCTCCGGGGCAGGCGTCCCCGCCACCAGCGCGGACAACAGAGAGGCCTGAGCGAGAGCAAGCCGCTGCCGGGCGCCTTCGGCCGAAGCACCGGACGGTCCCTCGGAGGAGGCGGCCCGCCCCGCCTTGCCGGACAGCCCTTCAGAGGACGTGGCACGCCTTGCGCCGCCGGACGGCCCTTCCGAGGAGGTCGCCCGTCCCTCCTTGCCAGACGGCCCTTCCGGGGACGCGGCCCGACGTGCCCCGCCCGACAGCCCCTCCCCAAACCCGGCACGCCCCGCCCCGCCGGACTGCCCCAGCGAGACCGTCGCCCGGCCCGCGCCGCCTGCCTCTGCCCCGGCACCGCCGCGCCCGGCCCCGCCGCCTCCCCCCTTCTCCACCGCCTCCCGGATCGCCCTCAACTCCCCCTCCAGTTCGGCCGGTTCGGGGAAGTTCTCGTCGCGTTCCAGTAGTACCCCCGGCGGGGACACCCGGGACGCGAGGTCGGTCAGGATGTCGAGGACCGGGCGCGGTACCGGGTGGGCGTGGCTGTCGTGCCACACGCCGTCCCGTTCGAAGCCGCCCGCGACATGGACGTACGCGAGGGCCTCCAGCGGGAGTTCGGCGAGCGCCTCGGCCGGGTCCTCGGCGCGGTTGACGTGGTTGGTGTGCAGATTGGCCACGTCGATCAGCAGCCGCACCCCGGTCCGGTCGGCGAGGTCGTACAGGAACTGCCCCTCGGTCATCTCCTCGCCCGGCCAGGAGATCAGCGCGGCGATGTTCTCCACGGCGAGCGGCACCGGCAGCGCGTCCTGGGCGATGCGGACGTTCTCGCACAGGACGTCGAGCGCGTCCCGGGTGCGGGGGACGGGCAGCAGGTGCCCGGCCTCCAGCAACGGGGAGGCGGTCAGCGGTCCGCCGGCCCGGACGAACGCGATGTGCTCGGTGACCAGCGGCGCCCCCAGCGCCCCGACCCGTTCGGCCAGCGCGGCCAGCCGCCCGGCGTCCGGCCGCTCCGCCCCGCCGAGGCCGAGGGAGACGCCGTGCGGCACCACGGTCACCCCGCGCTCGCGCAGCCGCCGCAGCGACTCGGGGAGATGCCCGGGGCAGACGTTCTCGGCCACGACCTCGACCCAGTCGATGCCCGGCATGCCCTCCACGGCGTCCGCGATCTCCGGCCGCCACCCGATCCCCGTGCCCAGTCGCTCCATGGTCCGTCCCCTCCTCGTCCTCTCCCGCATCCCCTCCGGCCGCCGTCCGACCGGCGTGACGGAGGTATGGCCCCGGGCCCCGCCACCGAACCGTGCCCGGGGGACCTTCAGAGCAACATTTGAGGTTCGGGGACCGGGCCTCGTCAGACGCCCGTGCCGGGCCACCCCTCCGGCTCCCGGCCCAGCAGCCGCAGCGTCTCCTCCAGCGGCCCGGCCCCCTCCGGAACCTTCAGCGCGGGCGCGAACGCGAACCCCGGGCCACGCCCCGCCGGGTCCGCCGGCACCCGCCGGGCGACGGCCAGGGCCGCGCGGAGCACCTCGTCCGCGAGCCGGAGCCGCACACCGAGCGCGGCCGCCACGTCCCACGCGTGCACCACGTAGTCCACGAAGTGAAAGCCGATCGCCGTACGGCCGGGGAACCCGCCGCCCAGCTCCGGCAGCACGAACTCCCGCTCCAGGACGCCCGGTTCGGCGAAGGCCGCGAGCACCGAGTCGGCGGCCACCCGGTGCGCCCGGGCGGGATCGGCCTCCTCCGTCCACTCCCGCCAGTACCGCGTCTCACCTCCCTCGCCCCGGGCCGCGGCCGCGAACCCGCGGTGCTGCGCGGTCATGTGCGCCACCAGCCGCCGCAGATCCCACCCCGCGCACGGGGTCTCCCGCGCCCAGTCGCCGTCGTCCCCGTCCCGGGCCGCTTCCACCACCCGCGAAGCCTCCCCTACGGCGATCCGGTCCAGCTCGACCACGTCCATCAGCGCTCCCCGGCGATCAGGTCAAGGGCGTACGCCCACACGGCATCGGGATCGAACTCCTCGAACTCCCGCCGGGCGGACCGCAGTTCACCGCGCCCGCGATGCGCACGGACGATCCGCGCATGGTCGGGGCGCCCGGTGAACCGCTTCAGCCCCCGCTCGTCGGCCCACACCGACACGGACCCGGAGCGCCGGCCGAGGGGATCCGCCCACAGCCACATGCCGACCGCGCCCGGAGTCGACGCCCAGGTGCGACGCAGCCGCAGCCCGGCCAGCGCGACGGCCACGGCCTGCCCGTGGCCGCGGGCGGTGAAGTCGGTGATGCCGACGAGCACAGGACCGTCGAGCGGGATCGCGGGGCCGGACTTCCAGCGGGAGCGCAGGATGCGGCGTCGAGGAGTATCCATGCCCCGACCATAAAACTAAACGAACGGTCGTGCTACTAGTTTTCGGGAAGGAAGAGACGCGGCCACCGGCCTGCCGCAGAACTCAGGCGTCCAACCGGGCGGCGATGCCCCGCCGCGCCCTGACATAGGGCGTGGCCTCGTCGTGCAGCAGCGACATCGCGTTCGCCGTCTCCATCAACGCGACCACCTCGAAGGCGAGTTGTGCCGTATCGGTGCCCGCGTCCAGTTCACCCCGGGCGCGCGCCTGCCCGGCGCACCTCTCCAACTCCGCGAGCCAGGCCCGCTGGGCCTCGACGAGGGCGTCGTGGACCGCGCCCTCCCGGGCGTCGAACTCGGCCATCACGCCGTAGAAGAAACAACCCCCGGGAAAGACCCGCTCCTGCGAGTACCGCAGCCAGCCCTCGCACAGCCCGCGCAGCCGGTCGAGGCCCTCGGCCGCCCCGGAGACCGGCTCCAGCACCTCGGCGACGAAGATCCGCGAGGCCTCCCGCACGGTCGCCAGCTGCAACTCCTGCTTGGAGCCGAACAGGGCGAAGACCCCGCTCTTGCTCAGCTCCAGCTCCCCGGCCAACCGCCCCACGGACAAGGCCTCCAGGCCCTCGACCGAGGCGATGTCGACGGCCCGCCGCAACACCGTCCGCCGGGTCCGGTTGCCGCGCTCCACGCGCCCGTCGAGCCGGGTCACCGCAGCGCCGGGTGGTCGGCGACGACCGTGCAGGAGCCCGGCGCGATCTCGGTGAAACCGGCGTCACGGACCAACGGCAGCCCGCTGGTGGTCAGTTCGTCCCAGCGGCCGGGGTCCGCGGTGCGCACGGCGAGCGGGAACCCGGCGTCCCGCCAGCCGGCCTTCTCCTCGTCGGACAGTTCCCACCAGGCCAGTTGGGCGCCGTGGCCGGCCTGGGCCATCGCCTTGCCGGCCGACATGTCGAGGTCCGGGTTGAGCCACAGCACGGGGGCCGCCGGATCCGCCGCCACGGGAGGCTCGGGGTCGTCGAGGTCGGTGCCGGAGACCTGGAGCTTGGCCAGCTCCTTGGGCCAGCCGTCGAGCGGCACCGGCGGAAACACCCGCACCTCGGCCGACTTCCCCGTCACCGTGATCCCGGGCAGCGCCTCGGCCCGCCGCCACTCCGCCCCGCGAGCCCGCCGTACGACCTTCCGGATCCGGGCGTCCTGCCAGTCCCGCACGGCCTCGGCCCACTCCCCGTCGCCGACGGAACGCTCGTCGCTCAGCATCACGAGCACGGCCCGGGCGGCGGTCTCCAGCGCGTCGGTGCGAGCGGGCGGAGCGGCCTTCTCGATCCGGACGACCAGGGGCAGCACGAACTGGGGCGCCTGGTCGCGAGCGGTCGGCTCGGAGCGGAAGGGGCTGTCGGTCGAGGGGGTCACGTCGTTGCTCACCCGGCCCAGCCTAGAGCTCAGCCGGAGCAGGCCGTCCGCTGAGCCTCCTGCCACTCGCAGACCGGGCACAGGGTGATCCCCTTGTACGACTCCGGGTACTCCGTCGGCTTCCGGCACAGCACGCACTCCGCGTACGGCGGCCCGTCCGCGACCGGCGGCCTCGGCCCCTCGCCGATCGTGCAGTAGTCCTCGCTCATGCCTCCAGCGTATGGGGTGTCCCGCAACTGATCTTGGTCTGGGCAAGGCTGCGTCATCGAGTGCTGAGGGGCTGCCTCCGGGGATTTCGTCGCGGGCGCAACCAATCCACCCGGCCGTCGGGAACGGATTACGCCCGGACATGTCCCGACGGTGGAGGCCCTCGGTGAAAGAAGCAGTACATATCGTCAGAAACCCGTCCGCGGGACCTGACCTGCAAGAGCTCGTGGGGCAGGTGGCTCTGGGGGACGAGGACGCGTTCGCCCAGGTGTACGACACCGTCGCGGGCCCCGTGCTGGGTGTCGTGCGGGCCGTGCTCCGGGATCACGCCCAGTCGGAGGAGGTGGCGCAGGAGGTTCTGGTCGAGGTCTGGCGCACGGCTCCCCGCTACCGGCCCGATCGCGGGACCGCGGTCAACTGGATCCTCACGCTCGCGCACCGCCGGGCCGTGGACCGGGTGCGTTCGGTGGACGCCGCGATGGCCCGGGACCACAAGGCCGCGCTGCTCGACCACGTGCCGGAGTACGACGAGGTGGCCGAGCATGTCGAGGCGCGCCTGGAGCGGGAGCAGGTGCGGCGCTGTCTGCGCACGCTGACCGAGCTCCAGCGCCAGTCCGTCACTCTCGCCTACTACCGGGGCCTGACGTACCGCGAGGTCGCCGAGGCGCTGGGGCTCCCGCTGGGGACCGTGAAGACCCGCCTGCGCGACGGACTGATCCGGCTGCGCGACTGCCTGGGGGTGACCGCGTGACCACCACCGACCTGCACCGGCTGACCGGCGCGTACGCCCTGCACGCCCTGTCCGACGAGGAGAACGCCTCGTTCGAACGTCACCTCGTGGGCTGCGAGGCCTGCGCCCAGGAGACGGCCGAGCTGAGCGCGACCGCGGCCCGGCTGGGACTGGCCGTCACCGCGCCCGTCTCCCCGGCACTGCGCGAGCGGGTGCTGCGCCGGATCACCACCGTCCGCCAGGAGACGCCCGGCACGCCGGTCCGGGTCCTTCCGGTGCGTGCCGGGCTGAGGGCCCGGCTGCTGTCCCGGTGGGCCCTGGCCGCCTGTCTCGCCGCGGCCGCCGCGCTCGGCGGGACGACCGTGTGGCAGCACCAGCAGGCCGCGGACGCCCGCGCCGAGGCACGTCAGGCGTCCCGGAGCGCGGATGAGATCGCCGCCGTGCTCGCCGCGCCGGACGCCCGGACGCGGGCCGCCGAGTTCGCCGCGGGCGGCACCGGCACGGTCGTCGTCTCCCACAGCAGGGACAGGGCCGTCTTCGTTGTCTCGGGCATGAGCCGCCCGCCCGGCGGCAAGGTCTACCAGCTCTGGTTCGACGACGACGGCACCATGCGGTCCGCCGGACTGATGGACCCGGACCGCAGCGACCAGGCCGTTCTCCTGCAGGGCGGCGTCGACCGGGCGTCGGGCATGGGCATCACCGTCGAACCCGACGGCGGCTCGAAGCAGCCCACCACCGCACCGATCGCCCTGATGACGTTCCCCGGCTGAGTGCCGACGGCCCGCTCTTGGGTCGTGCAATGAAAAGACGATTTACAGGTGATCCGTAGCCGAAGCGGGCGCGGATTGGTCGGAAAAGAAAATTCATCCGATCGTGGCTACGACCAATCCGGGGGGATTGCAGGAACGGATTCCCCACGTGACCGAGAACGTGAGGAATTCCCGCCGCCGGACCGGCCCGGTGCGGCTGTCGCTGGGCGCGCTCAGCGGTGCGCTGGCCGGGTGTGCAGCGCTCGCGATCGCCCAGGTGATCGCGGGTGCGGTCCGCCCGCAGTCCGGTCCCGTCGTCGCGGTCGGCGGCGCCGCGATCGACCGCACGCCCGCCGCGGTCAAGGACTGGGCGATCCGGAATTTCGGCACCGACGACAAATTGGTTCTCCAGCTGGGAATTCTCGCGGTGCTCGCGCTTTTCGCGGTGTCCCTCGGAATTGCCGGACTGCGATTCCGCCGCCCGGCCGCGGCCGGTGTGCTGCTCTTCGGAGTCGTGGGCGCGCTCGCGGCCACCGGCAGGCCCGACTCGACCGGTCCCGCGGACGCGCTGCCCTCGGTGGCGGGGGCCGTCGCCGGAGCCGTCCTGCTGTACGTGCTGACGGGCCGCCTCGCGCGACGCACCGAACCTTCCCCGGCGGCTCCCTCCGGCGGTGACTGGGACCGCCGAGGCTTTGTGATCGCGGCCGGCACGGCGGCGGTGGCCTCGGCGGGAGCCGCCCTGCTGGGCCGGTCCCTGGCGGGCGCCGGCGGCCGGGACGCGGTCGCCTCCCGGCACAACGCGGTGCTTCCCGCTCCCGTGTCTCCCGCCCCGCCCGTACCGAGGGGCGCCGGACCCCGGGTCCCCGGCCTCAGCCCGTTCATCACGCCCAGCAGCGACTTCTACCGCGTCGACACCGCCCTCGTGGTCCCCCGGGTGGACGCCACGACCTGGGCGCTGCGCATCCACGGCAAGGGCGTCACCCGTCCGCTCACCCTGTCGTACGACGATCTGCTGCGCCGCGACCTCGTCGAGCGGGACATCACGCTGACCTGTGTTTCCAACGAGGTCGGCGGCCCGTACGTCGGCAACGCCCGCTGGACCGGCGTACGGCTGGCCGATCTGCTGGCCGAGTGCGGGGTCCGGCCGCCGTCCCAGGGCGGGCCGGCCGACCAACTGGTCGCCCGTTCCGTGGACGGCATGACGATCGGCAGCCCCGTCGAGGACGTGATGGACGGCCGCGACGCCCTCCTCGCCCTCGGCATGAACGGCGTACCGCTGCCCTTCGCGCACGGCTTCCCGGTCCGCATGGTGGTGCCCGGCCTGTACGGCTTCGTGTCCGCCTGCAAGTGGATCGAGGACATCGAGCTCACCACCTTCGGCGCCTACGACCCCTACTGGGTCAAGCGCGGCTGGGCCCGCAGGGCGCCCGTCAGGACCCAGTCCCGCATCGACACGCCCAAGCCCTTCGCGCGCCCGAAGGCGGGCACGGTCATGGTCGCCGGTGTCGCCTGGGCCCAGCACCGCGGCATCGACAAGGTCGAGGTGCGCGTGGACGACGGGCCCTGGCGGGAAGCCCGGCTCGCCGCCGAGGACACGGCCGACACCTGGCGCCAGTGGACCTTCCCCTGGCAGGCCACCAGGGGCGGCCACACCCTCACCGTCCGGGCCACCGACCGCACCGGCGCGGTGCAGACCGCAAGACGTACCCGCACGATCCCCGACGGCGCCGGCGGATGGCACTCCGTGGTCGTGACCGTCGACTGACCCCCGAACCGCTTTTCCCTTCCCCCATGTAGAGGCAGCACAGGCTGCGTCAATCCACAGGAGAAACACGATGAACACCCGTATCCGCCGTACCGCCGTCACCCTGGCCGCCGCGGCCGTGCTGCCGCTCGCTCTCAGCGCCTGCTCCGACAGCGGCAGCGACTCCGCGTCCTCCGACTCCTCCACCAAGGCGTCGGCCTCCACCGAGGCGTCCGCCTCCGCCTCGGACGAGGCGATGGCCGGCTCCGGCAGCACCGCCTCGGCGGACCAGCCCTTCGGCCCGGCCTGTTCGGCGGTGCCGAAGAGCGGTGCCGGTTCCTTCGACGGCATGGCCCAGGACCCGGTCGCCACGGCCGCCTCCCACAACCCGGCGCTGTCCACGCTGGTGGCCGCGGTGCAGAAGGCCGGGCTGGTCGACACCCTCAACAACGCCCAGAACATCACCGTGTTCGCCCCGACCAACGACGCCTTCGCGAAGATCCCCAAGGCCACCCTGGACAAGGTCCTGAACGACAAGGCCCAGCTCACGAAGATCCTCACCTACCACGTCGTCGGCCAGAAGCTCACGCCCACCGACCTGGAGAACGGCTCCTTCGACACCCTGGAGAAGTCGAAGCTCACCACTTCCGGCTCCGGCGAGTCCTACACCGTCAACGACTCCGCGAACGTCGTCTGCGGCAATGTGAAGACCGCCAACGCCAACGTCTACATCATCGACAGCGTCCTGATGCCCACCAGCTGACGGCCCGTCATCGGTGGGGTGCCGCTTCGGTGGCACCCCACAGCCCCGGCCCCCGCGTGGAGTGACGACGCGGGGGCATGGGAGCAGACGGGGGTCCGTACGGGGTGAGAGGCAGAGCGACGTGAGCACACCAGTAGTGGGAACGGCCGCGGGCCTGTCCGTCCCGCCCCCGCTGAGCACGCCCTCGCGTCGGAGGTCCCGTGTCCGCTGAACCGTGGGCCGGTCGGCTGCGCCGGATCGGCCGGCTGCCGCGCCCGCCCGCCACCTGGTGGCCCGCGCTGCGCCGCACGCCGGTCTCGCTGTGGGACGACGACATCTCGGACTACGCGGCGGCCCTGACGTACTACGCGATCCTGGCGGTGCTGCCCGCGATGCTGGTCACCGTGCTGGCGTTCGGCATGATCAGCCCGGACACGGCCGAGGAGTTCGTCAGCCATGTGACGGCCTACGCGCCCGGCGGATCCGGTGCTCCGCTGCACGCCGTGCTCGGCCGGGTGCTCGGCGCCGACCGGACGGCGTGGCCGCTGCTCGCGGCGGGCTCGGCCAGTGCCCTGTGGTCCGCCTCCAGTTACCTCGCCGTCTTCCGCCGCGCCCTGCACCGCATGCACCGGGTCGAGGACCGGCGCTCGCCCTGGCGCAAGGCGCACCGGATCCTGCTGACCGCCTTGGGGCTGCTCGGCCTGCTGCTCGTCGGCTCGCTCACGCTGCTGCTGACGGGGCCGCTCGCGGAGGCCGCAGGACGGACCCTCGGCGTGGACACCACGGCGGCCTGGGCGTGGAGCCTGCTGCGCTGGCCGGTGCTGCTGTGCCTGGTCGCGCTGCTGGTCGTGGTCGTCTTCCACACCGGCCCCGCACCGGCCCGCCGACGCGAGCGCAGTGTGCCCGGCGGGGTGCTGGCGGCCGCCCTGTGGCTGACGGTCTCCGCCGGCTTCTCGGCGTACGCCGGGACGCTGGGCGCCTACAGCAGGCTGTACGGCTCCCTCGCCGGCGTGGTGGTCTTCCTGGTGTGGCTGTGGCTGTCGAACCTCGCCCTGCTCACCGGGGCGCAGTTCGCCGCCGAACTCGGGCCCCGTGCCGAGAGCACGGATCAGAGCACCGATCAGAGCGCCCTGCTGAGCGCCGCTCGGAGCACCGTTCAGAGCACCGGGAAGGCGCCCGCGCCGTAGCACTCCCGCGGCAGCGGATCCGGTACGGCGTCGGGGTCGAGGAGGTGGGCGACGACGGCCGCGGTGGTGCGGTGCCAGAGGCGGTGGCGGCGCAGCATCGCGTGGTCGCCGCCGTCGATGACGGCCATCCCGGCCCGCGCGGCGGTGCCCTGGGCGCGGTGGACGCAGTCGGCGGTCGCGGCGGGCGAGGTGACGCGGTCCCGTGCGCCGTGCAGGGCGACGATCCGTCGGCCCGCCGTCTGGGCGACCGGCTCGCCGGTCGGCCACCACGGCGCGAGGGCCAGCACACCCGTGACCTGGGGGTGTCCGGCGGCGTGCAGGGCGGCCCGGCCGCCCATGGAGTGGCCGAGCAGCACGGTCGGCACGGGGCCGGCCAGCGCGGTGAGCTCGTCCAGGGCCCGCAGGGTGTCCCGCCCGGCGTCGGCGCGGGTGCCGTTCCAGCCGCGCAGGCGGTAGCGGACCCGGGCGACCAGGACGTCCTCGTGGGGCAGCGCGGCGGTCACCGCCCGCAGGATCGGCTCCATCCGCAGGGCCGCGAGCTGCCGGGGGCTGGTGGGGCTGACGCTGGTCTCCTGCCCGCCGTGCAGGACGAGGAGGGCGGCCCGGGGCCGTGGCGGGCACTGCCGGGGCAGCAGGGACAGGGCGGCCGTGGTCCGGGGAGATGACGAGGTGTCGTCCTGCGGCACGATCAGAAGCTCCTTGTCGCCGTGGGTCGCACTCCCGCATCCTCCCCCGAACGGGCCGTCACCGTCGCCCCCGTCCGGTGTCCCGCTTCGGCGGCCGGGGGAAGAAGCCGCTGGTGCGGGCCCGGTACTCGGCGTAGCCGGGCCGGTCGGCCATGTGCCGTTCCAGCAGCCGCTGTCCGCTGCCCCGGGTCAGCAGCAGGCTCATCACCACCGGCGACACCACGGTCGCGGCGGCCGCCGCCGGGGCGTCGCAGACCAGCAGGAACAGGCCCCACCAGACGCAGAAGTCACCGAAGTAGTTGGGGTGCCGGGTCCACGCCCACAGCCCCCGGTCCATGATCCGGCCGCGCCGGTCCGGATCGGCCCTGAACCGGGCGAGCTGGGCGTCGCCGACCGCCTCGAAGACCGCCCCGACCGCCCACAGCGCGACGCCGGCCCAGGCCAGGGGCGACGGCCGGCCGGGCACGTACTGCGCCGCCTGCACCGGCAGGGACACCAGCCACACGAGCGCGCCCTGGAGCAGGTAGACCATGCGCAGGGCGTAGAGGTTCCGGTTGCCGGGTGCCTTCGCGAGCATCGCCTCGTAACGCGGGTCCTCGCCGTGGCCCCGGCCCCGGCGGGCGATGTGCACCGCGAGGCGCAGGCCCCAGGCCGCCGTCAGCCCGGTCGCCAGCAGCCGTCGTACCGGATCACCGTGCCCGGCGGAGACGGCGAGGGTCGTCAGGGCCACGGCGGTGAAGCCGATCCCCCAGGCCACGTCGACGATCCGGTGCACGCCCGCACGCACCGCGAGGGCGAAGGTGACGAGCATGACCGCCAGGGCCGCCGCGGCCGCCCAGGCCAGGTTGGTCGCGAAGGCGCTCCACGGGAAGGCGTTCACAGGTCCTCGTACCAACCGCTCGGCGTGGCCGGCACACCGGCCGCGCCGCCCGGCCCCGGCCGAACGGCGAGGATCTGGTCGACGCCCATCCGGCCCTCCTCGAAGGCCAGTGCCCCGCCGACCAGGTAGAGCCGCCACACGCGTGCGGTCTCCTCGCCGACCAGCCGTACGAACGCCTCCCAGCGCTCCTCCAGGGTGCGGTGCCAGGCGCCGATCGTACGGACGTAGTGCTCGCGCAGCGACTCCGTGTGCCGGACCTCCAGACCGGCCGCCTCCAGCAGGGCCACGGTCTCGCCGAGGGGGCGCATGTGCATGTCGGGGGCGATGTACGCCTCGATGAACGCCCCGCCGCCCGGGGTGCCCGGGCCCCGTGACATCTGCTGCACCAGCACCCGTCCGCGGGCCCGGACGAGCCGGTGCAAGGCGGCGGCGAAGGCGGGGTACTCGGCGTCGCCGACGTGCTCGCCCATCTCGATCGTGGACACGGCGTCGTATCCGCCGCCCCGGATGTCCCGGTAGTCCTGGCAGACCACCTCCACCCGATCGGTGAGCCCGCGCTCGCGCACCTGGCCGCGCACGTACGCCGCCTGCTCCCCGGCCAGCGTGACGGCGGTGACCTGTGCCCCGTACCGCTGCGCCGCGTGCAGGGTGAGCGAGCCCCAGCCGCACCCGATGTCCAGCAGCCGGGCGCCGGGCCTGAGGGCCAGCTTGCGGCAGATCAGCTCCAGTTTGGCCCGCTGGGCGTCGACGGCGGTGACGTCGGGCTCGTCGCTCGTCCAGTAGCCGCAGGAGTAGGCCATGGTCTCGTCGAGGAGGAGGCCGTAGAAGTCGTTGGACAGGTCGTAGTGGTGGCTGATGGCGGCCCGGTCGCGGGCCCGGCTGTGCAGGCCGCCCCGCAGCCGCGCCTGGGAGGCGGGCGCGGGCGGCGGGGGCCCCACGGCGCCGAGGCGTACGGCGGCGACGAGCGCGCGGGCCCGGTCGGCGGACGTCAGCCGGGGCGGGCGCAGGCCCCGCTCCCGCTGGGCCGCCCACATCGTGCGCAGTCCCTCCGCGAGGTCGCCCTCGACATCGAGCTCACCGGTGACGTAGGCCTGCGCGAGGCCCAACTCGCCGGGCTGCCAGAGCAGCCGGCGCAGCGCGCGTCGGGAGCGCACGACCACGACGGGTGCGTCGGGCGGTCCGGTCTCGCTGCCGTCCCAGGCGCGCAGGCGCAACGGCAGGGGACCGCCGAGCGCGTCCTCGACGAGGGCGCTGAGCCGGTGGGCGGCACCGGGCGGGGCGAGGGTGCTCATCGGACGGGGTTCTCCTTGGTGAACAGGTACTGCTGGACGTCGAGGTAGCCGGAGCGGAATCCGGCCTCGGAGTAGGCCAGGTAGAAGGTCCACAGGCGGCGGAAGGTCTCGTCGAAGCCGAGGGCGGCGACCTCGTCGGCGCGTTCGGTGAACCGCTCCCGCCACAGGCGCAGGGTCTCGGCGTAGTGGGCGCCGAAGGCGTCGCGGCGGGCGAGGCGCAGCGCGGTGTGGTCGCGGGCCGTCTGTTCGATCGCCTCGGTGGACGGGATGAGGCCGCCGGGGAAGACGTACTTGTGGATCCAGGTGAAGGTGTCCCGGGAGGCGAGCATCCGCTCGTGGGGCATGGTGATCGACTGGAGCGCCACCCGGCCGCCCGGGGCGAGCCGTGCGTCGAGGGTGCGGAAGTACGCCGGCCAGAACTCTGCGCCGACCGCCTCGATCATCTCCACGCTGACCACGGCGTCGTACTCCCCGGCCGCTTCCCGGTAGTCGCAGAGCTCGACGGAGACGCGGTCCGCAAGGCCCGCCGCGCGCACACGTTCCAGGGCCAGGGACCGCTGCTCGGCGGAGAGGGTGAGCGAGGTGACCCGGGCGCCCCTGGCACCGGCCCGCAGGGCCAACTCGCCCCAGCCGGTGCCGATCTCCAGCAGCCGGGTGCCCGCGCCGACGTCGGCCAGGTCGAGCAGCCGGTCGATCTTGCGGTGCTGGGCGGCCTCCAGGAGATCCCGACTCGCCGGGAAACCGCGGAAGACGGCCGAGGAGTAGCTGAGGGTGTCGTCGAGGAAGAGGGTGAACAGGTCGTTGGAGAGGTCGTAGTGGCGGCTGATGTTGGCGCGGGAGCCGTCGGGGGTGTTGCGCTCCTCGTGCGGGTGTCTGGGGGCCCACAGTCCGCGCAGGCGTTGCAGCGGGGCCGGGATCAGGTCGGCGGCGTGCGCGGCGAGCACGGTGAGCGCGGCGACCAGGTCGGGGGCGTCCCACTCGCCGGCCATGTACGACTCGCCGAAACCGACCAGGCCGCCGGTGCCGATCCGGGCGTGGAAGGCGGCCGGGTCGCGCACCTCCAGGAGCGGGCCGCCGAGACCGAGGTCGCCGGAGCCGGTGAGACGGGCGCGCAGGGGAAGTCCGCGCAGGGCCCGGCGGACGAGCGCGGCGGTCACGGCGTCCCGAGGCCGGGAGGGGCGGGGCACGGCGACGACGTCGGGCCAGCGGGCCGTGTCGGCCGCCACGTCGTGGGCGACTGTGGTCATGTCAGGTTCTCCGGGATGTGCTGTTCGGGTCGGGGCTGGACGGACAGGCCCCGCAGGTGGAGGCGGATGCCGTGGAAGCGGATCGCCGCGGACACGGCGAGGGTGGACCAGGGGTGGCGCAGCGCCAGGCGCAGCAGGTTCGTGACGGTCACCGCGCGGCGGGTGCCGTGGACGGTGGCCGTCAGGGTGCGGCCGTCCTCGCGGTCCAGGTGGACGGTCAGGTCGAGCCGGGGCCCCGGCCTCGGCAGCCGCATGCGGTAGCGGCCGTCCACGGGCAGGAACGGCGAGACGTAGAACTCCTTGTCGGCCTGGGCCGTCCCGGCCTGGTCCGGGTGCAGGAGGTAGGCGTGCCGGCCGCCGTAGGTGTTGTGGACCTCGGCGACCACGCAGCGCGGATCGCCGCCGGGGCCGTGGCACCAGTAGAGGGTGATCGGGTTGAACACGTACCCGAACACCCGGGCGTGGGTGAGCATCAGCACCGGTCCGCCCTCCAGATCGACGCCCTGCCCGGCGAGGTAGGCGTCGAGGCCCGCGCGCAGGGAGGGCTGGTCGCCGGTGAAGTGGTCGCGGGCGTCGAAGCGTGCCAACGGCCGCAGGGGCAGCGGCAGTCGGGGAGGGCGGTCGGGGTCGACGAGCCACAGGTAGGTGCGGTGGCGCAGCAGGTACCGCCACGGGGTGGTCCGGACATGGCGGATCGTGCAGGCGTAGAGGGCCGGTACGGCGTTCACCAGCGCGCTCCGAGTGCCGCGGCGGCCTCGACTCCCGAGCGGCAGCCGTCCTCGTGGAACCCCCAGCCGTGGTAGGCGCCCGCGAACACGCTGACGGGACCGGCCAGTTCGTGCAGCCGCCGTTGGGCGGCCACCGATTCCGGGGTGTAGACGGGGTGTTCGTAGACCATGCGGGCCAGCACCCGGTCGGGGTCGACGCGGTCCTCGCCGCCGAGGGTGACGACGAACGTCTCGGTGGCGTCCAGGCGTTGCAGCCGGTTCATGTCGTAGCTGACCCGCACGTGGTCGGCGGTCGCCGTGCAGGACGGCATGAGGTAGTTCCAGGAGGCGCGGGCGCCGCGGGCGCGGGGCAGCAGCCGGGTGTCGGTGTGCAGGAGGGTGGTGTTGCGCGCGTACCGGAACGCGCCGAGCACCTCCCGCTCCTGGTCGGTCGGATCGGCGAGCAGGCGCAGCGCCTGGTCCGGGTGGACGGCGACGACCACGGAGTCGTACGACTCGGTGGTGCCGTCGGCGACGGTCACCTCGGCGGCGTCGGCGTGGCGGCGCACGGCCCGGACCGGGGTGCCGGTGCGGATCTCGGGGATCCGCTTGGCGATCCGGTCGACGTACTCCCGCGAGCCGCCGGTGACCGTGCGCCACACCGGCGAACCGCCGACCGACAGCATTCCGTGGTGCTCCAGGAAGCGGAACAGGCAGGCGGCCGGGTAGCGCTGGGCGGTGACGGCGTCGCAAGGACCACACGGCCGAGACCACGGGTGTCATGAAGTGGGCAAGGAAGTAGGCGGAGAAGCCCTCGCGGTCCAGGAACTCGCCCAGGGTGAGGTCCTGTTCGTCGCCGTGGTGGCCGTGGCCCAGCAACCGGCGGGCCGCCCGGTGGAAGGCGGGCACCTCGGCGAGCAGCCGCAGGTAGGGGCCGCGCAGGATGTTTCGGGGCCGGGCGAGGAGCCCTGCGGGGCCGCGGGCGCCGGCGTACTCCAGGCCGCAGCCCTCGCACCGGACCGACATGCTCATCTCCGACTCCTGCGTGGGGACGCCGAGTTCGTCGAAGAGCCGCAGGAGGTTCGGGTAGGTGCGGCGGTTGTGCACGATGAACCCGGAGTCCACCCGGTGCACCCGCCCGTCGTACGACGACGTCAGCTCATGTGTGTGCGCGTGCCCGCCGAGCCGGTCGTCGGCCTCGTAGAGCACGACGTGTCGCGTCCGGCCCAGGATGTACGCGGCGGTCAGCCCCGCCACCCCGGAGCCGACGACGGCCGTCCGCCTCATCCTCTTTCCTCCCGCCCTCGCGATCAGGTCCGCGCGTAATCCGGAACAGGTCGCGTTGCGGATTGGCGGGAGGGGGGATCAAACCGAGCAGTCCGGGAGGACGAGGCGATCGTGGTGGCGGAGCGCGTTGCGGGACGACCCTCAGGTCCCGATCAGCTCGGACACCCGTACGAACCGGTAGCCCCGCGCCCGCAGCTGCGGCACCACCGCCCGGACCACCCGCTCCGTCGTCGGCGCGGCACTGCGCGTGCAGTGCAGGACCACGACCGACCCCGGCCGCACCCCCTCCAGCACCTGCCGCGCGACCGCCTCCGCGTCCGTCGCGAACGCGTCCCCGCTCACCACGTCCCACTGGACCGCCGTCACTCCGGCCGGGGTCAGCTCCTTGAGCGCCCGCCGGTCGTAGCACCCGCCGGGAAAGCGGAAGTACGGCCGCGCGTCCGGCACCCCGGCCTTCCGGAACGCCGTGTACGCCCGCTCCACGTCCGCCAGCATCCGGTCCGCGGACACCGTCGGCAGCCCATAGCAGTCGTCGGTGAAGGCGTAGTGGCTGTACGAGTGGTTGGCGACCTCGAAGAGCGGATCGTGCCCGAGGGACCGGGCCTGGTCCGGGTACTCCTCGGCCCATCGCCCGGTCATGAACACGGTGGCCGGCACCCTCAGTTCCCGCAGCGCCGAGATCAGCCCCGGATTGTCGAACCGCTCACCCGCCGCGGCCCGCGCTCCCTGGTCCGCGGTCATGTCGGCGTCGAAGGTGAGCGCGACCGTCCTGCCATGGACCCGCGACCCGTTCCTGAAGACCGGGGTCAGCCCGCCGGGACCCGGGGCGAGGGTGGGCGGCGCGGTGGTGGCCGAGGGGGCCGGGCGGGCCGGCCTCGTGACGGGCTGGGCAGCGGCGGCGCAGGCCGTGAGGGCGGCGCCGAGGAGGCAGACGGCGGTGACGCGTCGTACAAGAGTGATCACCGCACGAAAATAGGGCGAACCTTCCTATTTACCTCTCATCCCCGGCGGGGGTGTCACCCGCTCAGATGTCCCGCCTCTCCAGCGGCTTGGTCGCCGGGCCCTGGATCACCTTGCCGTTGGTGTCGAAGCGGGAGCCGTGGCAGGGGCACTCCCAGGCGTCCTCGGCGCCGTTGAAGGAGACCAGGCAGCCCATGTGGGTGCAGCGGGGCGAGACGGCGTGCAGAGCGCCCTCGTCGTCGCGGTAGACCGCGACCCGGTCGCCGTTCACCCGGACCACCGCGCCCTCGCCGGGCGGCAGGGACTCCAGCGGCGGGGAGGGGCGCAGCCGGTCGCCGACGAAGTGGCGGGCGACCTGGGCCTGGTGCTTGAGGAAGGACGGGGCCTCGCGGACCTGCGAGCGCAGCCGGCGGGGGTCGTACAGCTCGCTCCACTCGCACGTCCCGCCGGTGATCTGGACCGTGAGCAGACGGCCCGCCATGATGCCGCCGCTCATGCCCCAGCCGCCGAAGCCGGTGGCGACATACGTGTGCCGGGCTCCCGGGTGCAGCGGGCCGACGAGCGGCACGGTGTCGGTGGGGTCGTTGTCCTGGGTGGCCCAGGCGTGGGTGAGCTCGACGTCGGGGAAGTGCCGGGCGGCCCACGCGGAGAGGTCGTCGAAACGGGCCCGGGTGTCGCCGGTGCCGGGCGTGAAGTGCTCGCCGGTGACGATCAGCAGGCGCCGTTCCTCGTCCCAGGGCGCCGTACGGACCGAGCGGGTGCCCTCGTCCGGCGTGATGAACATGCCGTCCGGATCCCGCTCCCGCTCGATCGTCCCGGCGACCACCAGCTCACGGCGCGGGGAGAGCCGGGTGAAGAGCAGGGCCCGGTCGAAGATCGGGTAGTGGGTGGCGACCACGACGTCCCGGGCCCGCACCCTCGCCCCCGTGGCCGTCTTCAGCCGGCACGGCTCGCCCTCCTCAAGACCTACGACGGCGGTGTGCTCGTGGACCGCCGCGCCCGAGGAGACAAGATCCTCGACCAGGGCCAGCAGGTACTTGCGGGGATGGAACTGCGCCTGATCCGCGACCCGCACCGCCCCCGCCACCGGGAACGGCAGCCCGGTCTCCGTCTCGAACGACGCCTCAAGCCCTGCCTCCCGGGCGGCCGCCGCCTCCGCCCGCAGCTCCTCGACCCGGCCCGCGTCACAGGCGTAGGTGTACGCGTCGCGCCGCTCCCAGTCGCAGTCGACGCCCAGCTCCTCGGCGATCTCGGCGGCCCGCTCGATCGCCTCGCTCTGCGAGCGCGCGTACAGCCGGGCCCCCTCGCGGCCGCGGGTGCGGGCCAGCTTGTCGTAGATCAGGGTGTGCAGGGCGGTGAGCTTGGCGGTGGTGTGCCCGGTGACCCCGGCCGCCACCTGCCCGGCCTCCAGTACGGCGACCCGCCGCCCCGCCTGCGTCAGCTCCCATGCCGTGCTCAGCCCGGCGATCCCGGCGCCGATCACGGCCACGTCGACGTCGAGGTCGTCGGTCAGGGGCGGCCGGGGCCCGCCGGGTGCCGTCTCGAGCCAGTACGAGCCCTTGACGTGTCGGTTCTCGGTCATGCGGGCCGAGTACCCCGGGATTCACTGTTCCAGCAGTCGCCTGCGGGCCTCGGCCACATCGAAGTCCGCCTCCGGATAGCGCGGGTCCAGCTCGGACAGGTGTTCCAGGAGGAGGCGGCTGACCGCCCAGTTGCGGTACCACTTGCGGTCGGCGGGGACCAGGTACCAGGGCGCGTGCCCGGTCGAGCAGCGCTCCAGGGCGATCTCGTACGCCTGCTGGTACGCGGGCCACAGGGCGCGCTCCTCGATGTCCGAGACGCTGAACTTCCAGTGCTTGTCCGGGCGGTCGAGACGCTTGAGGAGGCGGTCGCGCTGTTCCTCGTACGAGATGTGCAGGAAGCACTTGATCACGGTGACGCCGTCGGCGGCCAGAGTCCTCTCGAAGCGGTTGATCTCGTCGTAGCGGCGCTCGATCTCGTCGCTGCGGGCCAGGGCGTGGACGCGGGCGACGAGGACCTCCTCGTAGTGCGACCGATCGAAGACGCCCAGCTCACCGGCTTGCGGGAGGGCCCGTGCGATACGCCAGAGGAAGGGGTGCCCGAGTTCCTCGGGCGTGGGCGCCTTGAAGGCGCGGACACGGCAGCCGGAGGGGTTGAACAGGCCGGTGACGTGCTTGACCGTGCCGCCCTTGCCGCTGGTGTCCATGCCCTGGAGCACCAGCAGGATCCGGCGCCGGTCGCCCGCCGTGCTCGCCGCCCACAGACGTTCCTGGAGGTCGGCGAGCGGGGTGGCGAGTTCGGTCATCGCGGCCAGGCCGGCCTCCTTGTCCCGGGGGCCGGCCGGGGTCTCCCGGGTGTCGTAGGAGGCCAGGTCCACCGTCTTGCCGCCCGGCACGTGCAGCAGCTCGCGCAGGGAGAAGCCGTCGGCGGCCGTCGGGTCCTTCTTGGTCACCCCGGCCGTCGGGTCCTTCTTGGTCACCCCGGCCTTCGAGTCCTTCTTGGTCACGCGGGCCTTCGAGTCCTTCTTGGACATGGGCACCCCTTCCGGTCCGGGTCCGGTCCCTCGATCCCGCGCCGGGGGACCGGGGCGCGCCGGCCGTCGCGGAGGGCGGCTACCCGCGCCAGGGGCCCGTCACCGCGAAGGTCGTCCCGGGTGTGTAGCAGTTGACGTACATCGTGTGCCCGTCGGGGGAGAAGGTGACTCCGGCGAACTCGCCCCACTCCGGTTCCGCCGGGGTGCCGATGTTCTGGGCGTTGCGGGCCATCGCGTAGACCTCGCCGTGCCGGGTCACACCGAAGACGTGCTGGGCGCCGTTGCCGTCCTCGCACACCATCAGGCCGCCGCTGGGTGCCAGACAGATGTTGTCGGGGGACTCGCCGGGCAGCTGCACATCGGTGTCCGGGCCGAAGACGATCACCAGGGTGAGCCGGCGCGCCGAGGGGTCGTAGCGCCAGATCTGCCCGAAGTGGGAGGCGGCCGAACCGTCGGAGCTGCGCGCGAACGACGACACGAAGTAGACGGACTTCCCGCCCCAGTAGCAGCCCTCCAGCTTCTGGGCGTGGGTGATGCCCTTCGGGCCGAAGTCCTGGAGTCGGACCGGCGTTTCGCGGGCCAGCGGGTCCGGTACGTCGACCCACTCGATGCCCTCGAAGCAGGCGCCGGTCTCCTGGATCACGGACAGGTCCGGCACGCCCGGCACCCGCATCGCCTGGAGCCGGCCGCCCGCGCGCAGCGAACCGAGGCCGCCCTCGGGCCGGTTGGGCAGGAAGCGGTAGAAGAGGCCGAAGGGCTTGAGGAAGGCGTCCTCGGTCTCGTAGACGATGCCCCGCTTCGGGTCGATCGCGATCGCCTCGTGCTGGAAGCGGCCCATCGCGGTCAGCGGTACGGCGCCCGAGCGGTGCGGGTCGACCGGGTCCACCTCGAAGATGAAGCCGTGGTCCTTGGTGTAGCCGTTGGTACCGGCCTTGTCCTCGGTCTCCTCGCAGGTGAGCCAGGTGCCCCAAGGGGTGGGCCCGCCCGCGCAGTTGACGGCGGTGCCGGCGATGGCGACCCGCTCCGCCAGCACGTTGTTCCGGGAGTCCAGCGTGAGGGCCGTACAGCCGCCCTTGCCGGCCGGGTCGTAGGTCAGGCCCTCGACCGTCGGCACCTGGAGGGGCGCCGTGACGCGGTTCTCGTGGTTGCGGACCAGGTGGACCCGGCCGTTTCTGCCGGGCAGGGCCGTCATGCCGTCGTGGTTGGAGGGGACCTTGCCCTCGCCGGAGCGCAGCTGGTCGCCCTCGCGGGAGAGGACCTTGTAGCGGAAGCCCTTCGGCAGGTCCAGGAGGCCCTTCGGGTCGGGTACGAGGGGGCCGTAGCCGGTGTGGCCGAGGGACTGCGCGGCGGCCGTGCCCGCGAAGAGTTCGGACAGGGCCCCGGAGAAGGCGATACCGGCTCCGAGTGCCCCTGAGCGGGCGAGGACTTGACGTCGTGTTGCGGACATGGCGAAGCAACCTTCCTGCTGGCGGACAGGAACTGTGACGCCGCTGTGTCTATCACCTGGGTCGGCCCTCGGGAACCACGCGCGTAGCGTGTCCCCGTCCGTCACTGCCCGGGCGGGTCCACCCGCACCCGCTCTCCGTCACTGCCCGGTCGGATGCTCCTGGGCGCGCTCCAGGAAGCGCAGCAGCTCCACCGGGAACGGCAGGACCAGCGTGGAGTTCTTCTCGGCGGCCACCGCGACGACCGTCTGGAGCAGCCTCAGCTGGAGCGCGGCGGGCTGCTCGGACATCTCCTTGGCGGCCTCCGCGAGCTTCTTGGAGGCCTGGAGCTCCGCGTCGGCGTTGATGATCCGGGCCCGCCGCTCCCGGTCGGCCTCGGCCTGACGGGCCATCGACCGCTTCATCGTGTCCGGCAGCGACACGTCCTTGATCTCCACGCGGTCCACCTGTACGCCCCAGCCCACGGCCGGGCTGTCGATCATCAGCTCCAGGCCTTCGTTGAGCTTCTCGCGGTTGGAGAGCAGGTCGTCCAGCTCGCTCTTGCCGATGATGGAGCGCAGCGAGGTCTGGGCCATCTGGGAGACGGCGAACTTGTAGTCCTCGACCTTGACGAGGGCGCTCGCCGCGTCGACGACCCGGAAGTAGACCACCGCGTCCACGCGCACCGTGACGTTGTCCCGGGTGATGCCCTCCTGGGCCGGCACCGGCAGCGTGACGATCTGCATGTTCACCTTGTGCAGCCGGTCGGCGAACGGGACGATCAGGGTGAACCCGGGCTCGCGTACGCCGCCCGCGAGCCGCCCGAGGCGGAAGACCACCCCGCGCTCGTACTGCTTGACGACCCGGGCCGCCGCCGCCAGATAGACACATCCGGCGGCCGCGGTCGCCGCGGCCGCGGCCAACAGCTCTGGGAGCATGTCGACCTCCTCGAAGAGGCCTGTTTGTCTGCTCCTGCAACGATATGCCCGATGCCTGGTCCGAGACCACGACGGTCTCGGACCAGGCGGTGAGGGCTACGGGGCGGTGGCCCTCACCGGCTCCGGCTCGGTGACCCGCACCGGCTCCGTGCCGACCGAGCTGTGCCGCTCGGCCCAGTTCTCCAGTGCCGTACGGCAGGCGTGGTCCAGGTGGTGCAGTCCGGAGAGGTCCAGCTCCACGGGCCGGTCCTGGGGCAGCGCCTCCAGGCTGTCGAGGATCTTCGGCAGCCTGAGGAAGGTCGCGTTGCCCGACAGGTGCGCCTGGACGGGGCCGGCGCCCTTGTCGACGATCTCCAGCCTGAGGTGCGAGGCCTCCCAGGCGGTCTTGGCGACGGACAGCGCCAGACCGATCAGCACACCCTCGAACATGTTGATCGCGACGATCGAGACGGCCGTGGCCACCAGGATCAGCGCCTCACCGCGGTGGCTGCGCCACAGCGGCACGATGGCCCGGAAGGGGATCAGCTTGAAGCCCGCGTGGACCAGGATGCCGGCGAGCGCGGGCAGCGGGATCAGCGCCAGCGTGGACGGCAGCAGGGCCGCGAACAGCAGCAGCCACACACCGTGCATGACCCGGGACGCCTTGGTCCTCGCACCCGCCTGGACGTTGGCGGAGCTGCGCACGATGACCGCGGTCATGGGCAGGGCGCCGAGCGCGCCGCACACCGCGTTGCCCGCGCCCTGGGCCATGAGTTCCTTGTCGTACTCGGTGCGCGGACCGTCGTGCAGCCGGTCCACCGCGGCCGCGCTGAACAGCGACTCGGCGGAGGCGATCAGGGTGAACGCCAGGATGGTGCCGAATATGGCCGGATCGGCGAGCTCGCCGAAGGCCTCCGAGCCGGGCGGCCGGATCGAGTCCAGCAGGCCGCTGACCTCGACGGTGGCGATCGACAGGCCGAGGACCTGGGTGACCAGGGTGGCCAGCAGGACCGCGGCGAGCGCGCCGGGCACGGTCTGCGCCTTCCCGGGCAGCTTCTTCCACAGGACCAGCACCGCGACGGTGCCCGCGCCGACGGCGAGCGAGAGGAGGGCGGTGGAGCTGCCGAGCGCGTCGACGGCGGCGCCGGGCAGCCCCAGGATCTTGTCGACCCCGCTGGTGGGCGCCTTCAGGCCGGCCGCGGAGTACAGCTGCCCGGCGATGAGCACCAGGCCGATACCGGCCAGCATGCCCTCGACGACGGACACGGATATCGCCCGGAACCAGCGCCCGAGCTTCAGGGCGCCCATCGCGAGCTGGATGAGCCCGGCGGCCAGCACGATCACGCCGAGGGCGGGCAGTCCGAACTCCTGGACCGCCTCGAAGACGAGGACGGTCAGGCCGGCGGCGGGCCCGGAGACCTGGAGGCTGCTGCCCCGCATGACTCCGGTGACCAGCCCGCCCACTATGCCGGTGACGAGTCCGAGCTCGGCGGGGACGCCGGAGGCGACGGCCACGCCCACGCACAGCGGGAGCGCGACCAGGAACACGACCAGGGAGGCGGCGAAGTCCTGCCGCAGGTGAGGGTATTTGGTCAGCATCCCGATCACAGACCCTCGAACGCGTCGGTCTCGGTGCGGTGGACGCGCACCGCGCCCGTGTGCACCTCGTAGTACCAGGCGTGCAGGGTCAGTTGCTCTTCCGCGAGCTTCTTGTCGATGAACGGGTAGGACCGCAGGCGCAGGATCTGGGCCAGGACATGGCTCTGCACGCCCTCGGCCACCTCCGGGTCCTCGACCGGGCCCGCGGGACGCTCGGTGGCGTGGTGCAGCCAGTCCCGTACGGCGGGGACGGCGTCGAGGTCGTCGCCGCGGACCAGGGCGCCGACGGCGCCGCAGTGGGAGTGCCCGCAGACCACGATGTCGCGCACGCCCAGCACTTCCACGGCGTACTCGATGGTGGCCGCCTCGCTGGTGGGGTGCGCGGAGGCGTAGGGGGGAACGATGTTGCCCGCGGTGCGCAGCTCGAAGAGCTCGCCCGGGCGGGCGCCCGTGATCAGGGCGGGGACGACCCTGGAATCCGAGCAGGTGATGAACAGGACCTGGGGGGACTGGCCTTGGGCCAGCGGGGCGAACTCCTCAGGGCGCTGTCCGAACGTACGGGCGTTGTCGATGAGGGGCTGCATGTGGTGACTCCTCCTGGCGCGCCGTGGGGGCGCGTCGGGCGTACCGGGCGCGCGGGACGCGCGTCGGTCTGCATGACAGTGATTCAGGTGAGGTGGGGGGACTTCGCCGCTGTCAGCAGCGGAAGACCTGAAGTGCCGCCGGTGCATGGGCTGTCGAGGGTCTCGACAAGGGGAAACCGCCTGGGACGGCGTGTTTCCGGGGTGCGGTCGCCGACTCCTGGGTCAGTGCCGGGCGCTCGGGCCCCTGGGGGGCGAAGTCGACGGCGCGGTGCCGGTCGCGGGCGCGCAGGGGGCCGGTGGGGTCCCCCGCGGGGTTGCAGTGGCGCTTCGTGGCGGCTTCGGTGCGCAGAGTGGCGCCGGTGAGTTTGGATCCGGCAAGAGCTTTGGCCTCGACTTGACGGCCGGTATGCGCGGATGCGAAGCCCCCGGTGGGAGCGAAGAACTGGAGGGCGAGCAGGACGGCGGCGAGCGTCGCGATCACGGTGCGTACCGTCGTACCTCGGAACACGCGCCCCCCTTCCCGCAGTTCGCACTTCCAGTCCAGACCGACGCTTGGTCAACGGCTGGTCAAGAAACACCTTAGCCTGGCAAAGTTGTTTGCAGGGTTAACTTAACGTTTCCAGCTGAAGAGAGGCTGAAGCGTGCGGGGTGGCTGTCGCGAACTTGCCCTTGACGGGCGATGTTTCGGTGTGGCCAGGCGGTGCGGCTAGGCGACGAGACCCTTGGCGTCGCGGGCCAGCGCGGTGAGTCGGGATATCGCGCGGAAGTACTTCTTGCGGTAGCCGCCGTTCAGCATCTCCTCGCTGAACAGCCGGTCGAAGGGCTGCCCGGAGGCCAGGACCGGCACCTCGCGGTCGTAGAGACGGTCCGCCAGGACCACCAGCCGCAGCGCCGTCGACTGGTCCGGCACCGGCTGGACATCGGTCAGGCAGACCGCCGTCAGACCGTCGGTCAGGGCGCCGTACCGGCTCGGGTGGACCTTGGCGAGGTGCGCCAGCAGGCTCGGGAAGTCGTCGAGCGAGGCGCCCTCGGTGGCGTACGCCGCCCTGGTGACCTCCTCGTCGGCGAACGGCGCCGGCGCCTCGGGCAGCCCGCGGTGGCGGTAGTCCTCGCCGTCGATGCGCAGGGGGCGGAACTGCGCCGCCAGGCCCTGGATCTCGCGCAGGAAGTCGGCGGCCGCGAACCGGCCCTCGCCGAGCTTGCCCGGCAGGGTGTTGGAGGTGGCGGCGAGCGCCACTCCGGCGTCGACGAGCTTGCCGAGCAGGGTGGAGACCAGGACGGTGTCGCCCGGGTCGTCCAGTTCGAACTCGTCGATGCACAGCAGGCGGTGGCCGGAGAGCGTGCGGACCGTCTGCTGGAAGCCGAGGGCGCCGACCAGGTTGGTCAGCTCGACGAAGGTGCCGAAGGCCTTGAGGGAGGGCTCGGCGGGGGTGGCGTGCCACAGGGAGGCCAGCAGGTGGGTCTTGCCGACGCCGTAGCCGCCGTCGAGGTAGACGCCGCGGGGGCCGGCCGGGGTCCTGTCCTTCGCGCGGGACCTTCCGAGCCCGAGGAAGCCGCGCTTGCCGCCGCCGACCGCGTGGGCGCCGCTCAGGCCCGCCGCGAAGCCTTCCAGGACCCGCACGGCCTCGGTCTGGCTGGGCTGGTTCGGGTCCGGGAGGTAGGTGTCGAAGCGCACCGAGTCGAACCGCGGCGGCGGCACCATCTCGGCGACCAGCCGGTCCGCGGGGACGTGCGGCGCGCGGTCGCACAGGGACAGCGGGGCGGTCTCGGCCATCGGGCCGAACCCGGACGCGGCGGGGGAAGTAGACACGGTTCACCATGCTAAGGGCCGTGCCAGACTGCACGACATGCGACGCCTGTTCCCTGTGACCGACGAGACAGCGATCCGGACCCCGGCCGAGGACGGGATCGGCCACGACGGCGGCGCGGCGGCGCCGAGCACCGTCGCGGGTCACGACTGGAGCCTCGCCGAGCTGGCCGCCGCCTACGCCTACCCCGAGCTCGGGCCGGGCGCGGGACCCGGAGCTCCGGAGGTCTGGCTGCGCGCCAACATGGTCTCCACGCTCGACGGGGCCGCCCAGTACGACGGCCGTTCGCAGCCCATCTCCACCGCGACCGACATGCGGATCTTCGGGACGCTGCGGGCGCTGGCCGACGTGGTGGTGGTCGGTGCGGAAACGGTACGCCAGGAGGGGTACCGGCCCGCACGCGCGCGTGCGGAGTTCGCGGCCGCGCGGGAGGCGGCCGGGCAGGGGCCGGCCCCGGCGATCGCGGTGATCACCGCGAGCCTGGACCTGGACTTCTCCCTCCCGCTGTACACCTCGCCCCTGGTGCCCACGCTGATCCTCACGGGCGCGGCGGCGGCCCCGGACCGGATCGCGGCGGCCGAGAAGGCCGGGGCGCGGGTGGTGATCGCCGGGGACGGCGTCGGCGTGGAGCCCGCGCGGGCCGTACGGGCGCTGGCCGAGCTCGGGCACACCCGGCTGCTGACCGAGGGCGGGCCCCGGTTGCTCGGGCAGCTGGTGGCCGCCGGGGTGCTCGACGAGCTGTGTCTGACCCTGTCCCCGATGCTCACCGCGGGGGACGCGCAGCGGATCGCCGGGGGGCCGTCGGTCGCGGTCCCGGCGCGGTTCGTCCTGGACTCCCTGCTGGAGGAGGACGGATTCCTCTACAGCAGGTATCGCCGGCCCTGAGGGTGGGCGTATGGGTAGAGGGGTTCGATCGGTACCGCTGTCGCCGACATCGGTGGAATCTGTCGTTCCGTTTAGCGTCCGACGGGCACACTGAATCCGGCAGTACCCGTGCGATCACGGGGCAGGATGGTTTCCGCAGAGCGCAGAGAAGGGGACGCCGGTGTTCACCAGCGTTTTGATGATCGAGAAGGCCCTGACGTCCGCCGACGTGGAGTTCGTCACCACTTTGCACGGGGACGAGTCGGTCGCGTTCCATGTGCTGCTCCAGCCGCGGGGGGATCAGGCGGACCGGCTGCTGCGGGCCATCGACGACGTGGCGCTGGGCGAGCTGGACGAGGCCGTACGGGAACGGGAGACGCCCGAGGGCGAGGCCGCGAAGGGGGTCGGCGAGCAGGCGCTGGCGGTGTCCCTCCAGGCGCTCAGAGCCTCCGGGAGCGAGGCCGAGGGGCGGCTCATCGAGGACCACCCGCTCGACGCGCTGAAGTCCCTGGTCGACGAGATCGGCGCGGACGAGGTGATCGTCCTGACCGACCCCCACTACGTGGAGGAGTTCTTCCACCGCGACTGGGCGTCCCGGGCCCGTCACAAGGTGGGGGTACCGGTGCTGAAGCTGTTCTCGCACAGCAAGGCATAGGCTGAGCCCCGCACTCGTACCGCACCACTTTGGGGAGACACACGCATGGCACCCGGCCTTCCTACCGCCATGGACCGACCGCACTTCATCGGGATCGGTGGGGCCGGGATGTCGGGGATCGCGAAGATCCTCGCGCAGCGCGGGGCGAAGGTGGCGGGCAGCGACGCCAAGGAGTCGCCGACCGCCGAGGCGCTGCGGGCGCTGGGCGCGACCGTGCACATCGGGCACGCGGCGGAGCACCTGGCGTCCGACGCCACCTGTGTGGTCGTGTCCTCGGCGATCCGGGCCGACAACCCCGAGCTGGCCCGGGCCGCCGAACTCGGCATCCCGGTCGTCCACCGCTCCGACGCCCTCGCCTCCCTGATGGACGGCCTCAGGCCGATCGCCGTGGCGGGCACGCACGGCAAGACGACCACGACCTCGATGCTGGCCGTCTCCCTGTCCACGCTGGGGCTGAAGCCGTCGTACGCGATCGGCGGCGACCTCGACGCCCCCGGCTCCAACGCCCTGCACGGCGAGGGCGAGATCTTCGTCGCCGAGGCGGACGAAAGCGACCGCAGCTTCCACAAGTACGCCCCCGAGGTCGCGATCGTCCTCAACGTCGAGCTCGACCACCACGCCAACTACGCCTCCATGGACGAGATCTACGAGTCCTTCGAGGCGTTCGTGGACCGCATCACCGAGGGCGGCACGCTGGTGGTCAACGCCGATCACGAGGGTGCCCGGGAGCTGACCCGGCGGGTCACCGCGTGTGACGTGCGCGTGGTGACGTACGGCGACGCCGAGGACGCGGACGTGCGGGTCCTCTCGGTCGTTCCGCAGGGCCTGAAGAGCGAGGTCACCGTGCTCCTCGACGGTGCGGAGCTCACGTTCGCGGTCTCCGTCCCGGGGCGCCACTACGCCCACAACGCCGTCGCCGCCCTGGCCGCGGGCGTGGCCCTCGGTATCCCCGCCGCCGACCTCGCGCCCGCCCTGGCCGCGTACACCGGCGTCAAGCGGCGCCTCCAGCTCAAGGGCGAGGCGGCCGGAGTGCAGGTCATCGACTCCTACGCCCACCACCCGACGGAGATGACGGCGGACCTGGAGGCGATGCGCGCGGCGGCCGGCGAGGCCCGCATCCTGGTCGTCTTCCAGCCCCACCTCTTCTCCCGCACGCAGGAACTCGGCAAGGAGATGGGCGAGGCCCTCGCCCTGGCGGACGCCTCGGTCGTGCTGGACATCTACCCGGCCCGCGAGGACCCGATCCCCGGGGTCACGAGCGAGCTGATCATCGACGCGGCGCGGGCCGCGGGCGCGGACGTGACGCCGGTCCACGACAAGGCGGACGTGCCCTCGGTGGTCGCGGGAATGGCGAAGGCCGGTGATCTCGTTCTCACCATGGGCGCGGGTGACGTGACGGACCTCGGCCCGCTGATCCTGGACCGTCTCGCACAGTAAGGGGCTGAGCTTCATGTCGTACGACGTCGAAAAGCCGGACGAGCAGTGGCGAGCGGAGCTGACGCCGGCCGAGTACGCCGTACTCCGCAAGGCCGGGACCGAGCCGGCCTTCACCGGTGAGTACACCGACACCAAGACCACCGGCGTGTACTCCTGTCGCGCCTGCGGTGCCGAACTCTTCACCTCCACCACGAAGTTCGAGTCCCACTGCGGCTGGCCGTCCTTCTACGACCCGAAGGACACCGACGCGGTCGAGCTCATCGAGGACCGCTCCCACGGAATGGTCCGCACCGAGGTCCGCTGCGCCCGCTGCGGCTCGCACCTCGGGCACGTGTTCGAGGGTGAGGGCTATCCGACACCCACGGACCAGCGGTACTGCATCAACAGCATCTCGCTGCGCCTGACGGCGGACGAGAGCTGACGCCGGACGAGGGCGGACGCCGACACCCCCGGAGTGAATGACCGAACCATTGGTCTGTTGACTTTCGGCTGATCGAGCCAGAGGATTCCGGGGGTGACCCACTCCGCGCTCCCGTCTGCCCGCACCGCCCTCCCCGTCGACCTCGACGAGGCGGCCCACCGCTGTCTCGTCGCCGGGTTCGAGGGGACCACGGCCGTCCCCGACACGCTGAAGCGGCTCATCGACCGCGGGCTCGGCGGGGTCATCCTGTTCACCCGCAACGTGCGCGACGCGGAGAAGGTGCGCCGCCTCACCGACACCCTGCGCGCCCTGCGCCCCGATCTGCTGGTCGCCATCGACAACGAGGGCGGCGGCATCGGGCACCTGGTGGCCGCGGGCGCCCCGGAGGTCCCCGGCTCCTACGCCCTCGGCGTCGTCGACGACCCGGACCTCACCGCGCGCTGCGCCGACGCGCTCGCCGGACACCTGGCCGCCCTCGGCATCACCGCCTCCTACGCCCCGGTCGCCGACGTCCAGCGCCAGGCCGACAACCCGATCGTGCGCACGCGAGCCTTCGGCGAGGAGAGCGGGCTCGTCTCCCGGCACCTGGGAGCCTGGATCACCGCGACCGAGGCCCGCGGCATCGCCTCCTGCGCCAAGCACTTCCCGGGGCACGGCGGCACCCTCACCGACAGCCACCACGAACTCGCCGTCGACCCACGGCCGTACGAGGAACTCGACCTCGACCCCTTCCGCGCCGCGATCGCCGCGGGCGTGCCGATGCTGATGAGCGCGCATGTCGTGTTCCCGGCGCTCGACGCGAACCGTCCGGCCACGCTCAGCCGGCGGATCCTCCGGGATCTGCTCCGGCACGAACTCGACTTCGACGGGGTGCTGGTCAGCGACGCGCTGGAGATGAAGGCGATCGCCGATCGGTACGGGGAGGCCGCGGGGGCGCGGATCGCCCTGGCCGCGGGGGCGGACCAGGTCATCGTCGCGGTGGCGGACCTGGCGGTCACGCTCGAGTGCCGGGACGCGGTGCTGGAGGCGCTGCGGGACGGGGTGCTGGCCGAGGAGCGGGTTCGGGAGGCGGCGGGGCGGGTGGCGCGGCTGGCCGAGCGGTATGCGACGCCGGCCGCGGAGGTCGCTCCGTGGGACACGGAAGCCGGGCTGGAGGCGGCTCGGCGGGCTGTTCGGGGGCGGGCGGTGGGTGTGCGGGGGGTACGGGGGGCGCATGTGGTGGATCTGTTTCCCGCGCCGCATCCCGCCTTGAACTGGGGCGGGGAGGATCTGCTGACCCAGGTGCTGGCGGTCGATCCGACGGCCACGGGGACGGCGGTGGCCGGGGAGCCGGCGGATCTGGAGGGCGTGGCCGGGGAGATTCTGGCCAAGGCCGGAGACGCTCCGCTGGTCGTGGCCACGTGTGATGCGGGGCTGTATCCCTGGCAGGGGCGGTTGCGGGATGCGCTGGTGGGTCGGCGGCCGGGGGTGGTTCAGGTTGCCACGGGGCTGCCGGAGGGGGGTGCGGTTTGTTCCTACGGGCGGGGCAGGGTCAATTTGCGGGCGGTGGCTGAAGTTCTGGTCGGTGCGTGATGAGTTTCGTCCGCGGGCCGGTGGGGGCTTGTCGCGCCCGCGCGGCGGAGCCGCATATTGATACAGCCCCGCGCCCCTAAAGGACTCACCTTGCGCCCCTGAAAAGGCTCGCCCCGTGTCCATTAGGTGGCTCACCTTCACGGCACCCGTATGAGCTCCTTGATACCCCTCGCCGCCAAGTAGCTCTCGTCCTCCGCCCGTTCCGCCAGTACCACCGCAGGACGCACCCCCTGCTGCCGCAGCCGCATCCACTCCTCGAAGTACGCTCCGCCCGGGCCCGACACCGAGCGGGTGGACGGGGTGCAGGTCAGGATCAGGGCCGTGGTGCGTGGCTCGGTCGGCAGTGAGGCGGTGCGGAGTTCCGCGACCGTCGCCGCCAGTGCCTCCGCGATCGGCTTGGGGCGGCCCTGTGCGTCGAAGAGGCCCAGCGTGTACTCCAGCTCCGGGAAGTCCGCGAGGGCGCGGTCCACGTCGTGGGAGCACCACCAGGTGATGCCCCACAGGCCCGCGCAGCCGGACGCGTTCAGGATCGTCTCGCGGGCGAAGTGCGGGGCGTCGGCGGCCGGGATGTGGGGTTCGGGGGCGCCCGTCTCCTGGACCCAGACCGGGCGGACGGGGTCGACGGCGTAGGCCTTGGCGAGTTCCGTGCCGTACTCGGCGAGGTGCAGGACCTGGGGGGAGCGGGGGCCGTAGAGGCCGGCGCAGCCGCCGGAGAAGACCCACGGGTGGACGGTGGTGACGTCGCCCTTGCGGGCCGAGGCCTCCGGGGTGAAGGGGTGGTCGTCGCCGTACCAGGCCGCGTCGTACGCCGAGTGGGTCACCAGGCCCGCGCCCTTGCCCAGCCCCTCGCGGGCCGCCGCCAGCAGGGAGTCCAGGTAGTGGTCGACCTCCTCGACCGTGGCCGGGTTGTGCTCGATCAGGTTGTTGAGCTCGTTGCCCAGCTGGAGGCCGATGAGGTTCGGGCGGCCGGAGAGGGCGCGGCCGAGGGTGCGCAGCAGGTCCGCCTGGGCGGCGATGGCGTCCGGGTCGGTGAAGACGTTGCGGTGGTGCCAGCTGCGGGTCCACTCCGGGTAGAAGTCGAAGCTCGACAGATGGCCCTGCACGCCGTCCACCAGGACGTCCAGGCCCGCCTCGGCCGCGAGGTCGACCAGCCGCGCCAGCTGGTCGACGGCGGCGGTGCGGACCAGCGTGCGGTTGGGCTGGAGGAGCGGCCAGAGGTGGAAGACCCGGACGTGGTCGAGACCGAGCCCGGCTATCTGGGCGAGATCCTCGCGGGCGCGGGCCGGATCGAAGTCGTGCCAGGCGTGGAACCAGCCGTGGCGGGGCGTGTAGTTGACGCCGAAGCGGAGCGTGGGAATGGGATCCTCCTCGGGTTCGGCCCGGTCCGACCTCGGCCCGGCTCGTGTTCCGCTCTTGTCCTGCGCGAATGTATCAATCACCATAGTCATCGATGGGTAATTATTTGAACCACGAATCGCGCGACTCCGGCGGCCCCGGCGCCCTGGTCGTCGGCCTCGACGCCGGCGGCACCCGCACCCGCGCGGTCCTCGCCACCGCCGCCGACGGCCGCGTGCTCGGCGAGAGCACCGGCGGCCCGGGCAACGCCATGACCGTCCCGGCCGCGCAGCTCGCCGACCACCTCACCGAGGCGCTCGCCCAGGTGGCGCCGGAGTCGGCGCGCGCCAGGGTCGTGGCCGTGACCGGCGGTTTCGCGGGCGCCACGGCGGCCTCCGCCGAGGACCCCGGCACCCTGAAGGCCCGCGCGGCCCTCACCGAGGCGCTGGACCGCCTCGGCATCCCGTCCGACCGCGTCGGCGTGTGCAGCGACATCGAGGCGGCCTTCGCGGCCGCCCCCGGCACCCCCTCCGACGGCCTCGCCCTGGTCGCGGGCACCGGCGCCGTCGCCATGCGCATCGCCGCCCGGCACGCCACCACCACGGTCGACGGCGACGGCTGGCTCCTCGGCGACGAGGGCAGCGGCTTCTGGATCGGCCGCAGCGCGGTCCGCGCCGCCCTGCGCATGGCCGACGGCCGCGGCCGCCCCACGGTCCTCGCCGCCTGGGTCGGCGGCACCCTCGGCCTGCCCGTCGACGTCCTCCCCAAGGGCGGACTCCCTTCGTACGACCGTGGCGGCACCGTCCCCCCGAGCGGTACCGGCACCCCCACCCCCGGGGTTCCCGGCTGGGAGCGCGCCCGGCGTGAGGACTTCCGCCGCCATCTGCTGCCCGCCGTGATGGCCGACCCGCCGATCCGGCTCGCCCGCTTCGCCCCGCTGGTCGCCGAGGCGGCGGCCGAGAAGGACGCCGTGGCCGTGACGATCCTCGCCGAGGCCGCCGACCACCTGCTGGAGGCCGTACGGGCGCTGGAACCGCGGCCCGGCGAGCGGATCGTCGCCACGGGCGGCCTGCTCGGGCCCCGGGGTCCGCTCACGGCCCCGCTGGCCGAACGGCTCCACAGCCACGGCCTGAGCCTGGACTGGGTCGCCGACGGCTGCCCCGGCGCGGTCGCCCTCGCACGCCTGGCGCACCGGTCATGAGCGACACCGTGCACCGGGACCCCGCCGCGCCGGTCGACGCCCTCCACCGCGACCCCACCGCCACCGTCGACGCCCGCGTCCGCGACCTCCTCGCCCGGATGACCCTGCGCGAGAAGGCCGGCCAGCTCAACCAGCGGATGTACGGCTGGGACGCCTACCGCCGCACCCCCGACGGCGGCTTCGAACTCACCGACGCCCTGTACGCCGAGACCGACCGCTTCGAGGGCCTCGGCGCCCTGTACGGCCTCCAGCGGGCCGACGCCTGGTCCGGAGTGGACCACGGGAGCGGGCCCGGCGCCGAGGACGGGGCCGAGCTGGCCGAGCTGGTGCAGCGGCATGTCGTGCAGCGGAGCCGGCTCGGCATTCCCGCCCTCTTCGTGGAGGAGGTCCCGCACGGTCTCATGGCCCTGGACGGCACGGTCCTCCCGGTGAACCTGGCCGTGGGCGCCGGCTGGGACCCGGACCTGTACGAGCGCGCCGCCGCCCACGCCGCCGCCGAACTGCGCGCCCGCGGCGGCCATGTGGCCCTCGTCTCGGCGCTGGACATCGCCCGCGACCCGCGCTGGGGCCGCACGGAGGAGTGCTTCGGCGAGGACCCGTACCTGGCCGCGCGGCTGACCGAGGCGCTGGTCCGGGGGATGCAGGGGGCCGGTGACGTCTTCGCGCGGGACAAGGCCCCCGTCGTCCTCAAGCACTTCGCGGGCCAGGGCGCCACCGTCGGCGGCCGCAACTCCGCCGAGTCCGAGCTCGGCCTGCGCGAACTCCACGAGATCCACCTCCCCGCCGCCCGTGCCGGTGTCCGCGCGGGCGCCGCCGCCGTCATGGCCGCGTACAACGAGGTCGACGGGATGCCCTGCTCCGGCAACCGGGCCCTGCTCACCGGGCTGCTCCGCGAGGAGTGGGGCTTCGACGGGCTGGTCATGGCGGACGGCCTGGCCGTCGACCGGCTGGCCCGCATCACCGGCGACAAGGTCTCGGCGGGCGCCCTCGCGCTCAACTCCGGTGTGGATCTGAGCCTTTGGGACGAGGGCTTCACCCACCTGGAGGAGGCGGTCGAGCGCGGGCTCGTCGCGGAGGCGGTCCTCGACGCGGCCGTCGCCCGCGTCCTGCGCCTCAAGTTCCGGCTCGGACTGTTCGAGCCGGGGCACCCGACCGCCGCTCCGCCGCCCGGTGGTGCGGAGCTCAGCAAGGAGGTCGCCCGGGCCGCCGTCACCCTCCTGCGCAACGACGGGGTGCTGCCCATCGGCGGACACGTCTCCCGGATCGCCGTGCTCGGGCCCCAAGCGGCCACCACCGCCCACCAGTCGGGCGACTACACGGCCCCGCAGCGCCCCGGCACCGGCAGCAGCGTGCTCGACGCCCTGCGCCGGCTCGCCCCGCCCGGCCTCGACATCCGCCACGTCCCCGGCTGCACGCTGACCGGCACGGACCTCTCCGGTATCCCGGCGGCGATCGCCGCGGCCGCCGCCTCCGACCTCGCCGTGCTGGTGCTGGGCGGCAGCAGTGCCCGTACGGCCGGAACCGAGTTCGACGCCAACGGGGCCGCGCGCCGAGCGGTCTCGGAGATGACCTGCGGCGAGGGCGTCGACCTCGCCGAACTACGGTTCGGGGCGGCCCAGTACGCGCTCCTGGACGCCGTCGTGGCGACCGGCACCCCGACCGCGGTCGTGCTGGTCCAGGGGCGCCCGCACGTCGTGCCGGACACCGCGCCGGCGCTGCTCACGGCCTGGTACCCCGGGCCCTGGGGCGGCGACGCCATCGCCGAGGTCCTGCTCGGGCTCGCGGAACCGACGGGCCGGCTGCCCCTCTCCGTCCCGCGCTCGGCGGCCCAACTCCCCGTCTACTACAACCACAAGGACACCGAGTACGGCGGCTACGTGGACCAGAGCGCCGAGCCGCGGTACTCCTTCGGGCACGGGTTGTCGTACACGGACTTCGCCTACGGCGAGCCCTGGACCACCGGCAGCACTCTCCACGTCGACGTCACCAACACCGGACCGCGGTACGGCCGTTCGGTGGTCCAGGTCTATCTCCGCCGCCTCGTCACCCCCACCTGGCCGCGCACCCTCGAACTGTGTGCGTTCGAGGGCGTCGGCCTGGCTCCGGGGGAGCGCCGTACGGTGACCCTGTCCCTCCGGGACATCAGCGGCACGGTCGAGATCAGGGTCGCCGGGTCAGCCGCGCAGGCGCTCGGCGTGAAGGGTCACAGCTTCACGGCCCCCGACGAGACGCCTCGGTAGAACCACCGCTGGGTGATCACGAACAGCACCAGCACCGGGACCACGGAGATCACCGAACCAGCCATCACCATCCGCTGGTCGTAGCCGAACGACGAGCTCTGAAGACGCGAAAGTCCCAGCGTCAGCGTCATGTTGCTCTCGGAGCGCAGCACGATCAGCGGCCACAGGAAGTCGTCCCAGGCGCTGATGAAGGTGTTGATGACGACCACCATGATCGCGCCCCACGCGGACGGCAGATACAGGTACCGGAAGCGCTGCCACTCGTTCGCGCCGTCCAGCATCGCCGAGTCCTCGATCTCGCGCGGGACGGCGAGGAACGCGCCGCGCATGAGCAGGACGTTGATGGCGCCGACGAAGCCGGGCAGCCACACGCCGGCCAGGTTGTCGACCAGGCCCAGGTCGCGGATGCTGATGAAGAGCGAGACCATGATCGACTCGAAGGGGAACATCATCGAGGCGACCAGGACCACCCAGACCGCCTTGCGGCCCTTCCAGCCGGGCTTGGAGAGCATGTAGCCGGCCGTGGTGGAGAAGACCAGCTGGCTGGTGACCGACAGGGCGACCACGATCAGGCTGTTCCTGATGTACGACCACACCGGCACCTGGTCGAAGACCGTCCGGTAGGCGCGCAGTGTCGGGTGGTGCGGCAGCAGGGTGGCGTCCGCGCCGAAGACGTCCTCGCTCACACCCTTCAGGGAGGCGAGCAGCTGCCACAGCAGCGGGCCGACGGTGAGGCCGAGCACGAGGAGCAACAGCAGGTAGCGGACGAGGAGTTCGCGCGGTCGGCCGTAGTCGCGCCAGCGGGGCGTCAGACGACGGCGCCGTTCGAGAACCGTGCTCATGCCTCGTCCTCCTTGGTCAGACGCTGCGCGAGCAGGGTCAGCCCCAGCGTCAGCGCGAACAGGGCGACGCTGACGGCCGAGCCGTATCCCGCGTTGCCGGTGATCGGGTCCAGGCCGACGTCCCGGATGTAGAACGGCAGGGTGCGGTCGGCGCCGCCGGGGCCGCCGGTGGAGCTGCCGAGCATGTAGATCTCGGTGAAGACCCTGAGGGAGCCGATGCCGGTCAGGGTGCCGACGAGCATCATGGCCTGCCGGACACCGGGGACCGTGATGTGCCAGAAGCGGCGTACCGCGCCGGCCCCGTCCATCTGCGCGGCCTCGTGCAGTTCCTTGGGGACATTGCCGAGGGCGGCCAGGTAGAAGACCATGTACCAGCCCAGCCCCTTCCACAGGGTCAGGCCCATCGCGGAGAGCAGGATCAGCCAGGAGTCCGACAGGAACGGGATGGCCGACTTGATCAAGTGGGCCTTCTCCAGCCAGGTGTTGACCAGGCCGTCGTCGGCGAGCAGCCACTGCCAGCTCAGGCCCACGACCACACTGGAGGCGAGCACCGGGGTGTAGAAGGCGGAGCGGAAGAAGCCGATGCCGGGCAGGTTCTTCTCCACCAGGACGGCCAGCATCAGCGGCAGCAGCACCATCAGCGGGACGACGATCACCGCGTACAGGATGCTGTTGCGGGTGGCGAGCCAGAAGTCGTCGTCCTGGAGCATCCGCGTGTAGTTGTCGAGCCCGACGAAACCCGCGGTGCCGCCCAGCGGCTTGGCGTCGGTGAACGACAGCAGGACCGTGTTGAGGAACGGGAACACCCCGAAGACCACCGCGCATCCGATCGCGGGGGCGGTCCACAGCCACGGCAGCCACCAACGGCGGTACATGGCCGCCCCGTTGGCCCCGGGAGCGGGGCCGGGCAGCGCGGCCCTGGCGAGTCGGCTCAGGCGGGAGGGGGACGGGGCCGGGTCCGGCGCGGAGGTCAGGGGCTCCACGCCGGACGCCGACTGCGTGATCTGTGCCGTCACCGTCAACTGCCCTGCTTCAGCAGCTCGTTCGCCTTCTCCTGGGCGTCCTTGACCGCGTCCGCCGCGCTCTTCTTGCCCTGCATGGCCAGCTGCACCTGGGCCACGATGGCGTTCTGCACGGCCGGGGAGAGGTTGGTCTGGTTGGTGGAGGCCGTCTTGAGCTGGTCGGCCACGAGCTTGCGGGCCTGGGAGAACGGGTCGCTGCCGGTGACGTTCTGGAAGAACGGGTCGTCCAGCGACGCGGTGGTGGTCGGGAAGATCACCACGTCCGGGTCCTTGCACCAGGCCGTCTGGTTCTCGGCGTTGGTGAGGAACTCCGCGAACGCGAGCGCCACCGGTGCGTGCTTGCTGGTCGCGGCGACCGAGATGTACTGCGGGGCACCGGCGGATGCCTTGCCGAGCGCGTCGTAGGGCTGCTGGCCGACGGCCGTCTTGGCGTAGACCGACGGGCTGTTCTGCTTCACGAACCGCACGAAGCTCGGGTTGGTCGAACCGTAGGCCACCTTGCCCTGGCTGTAGAGCGTGGACGGGTCGTTGCTGGAGGACAGTGAGTCCTTCGGCATCGCGCCTTCCTTGTACAGCTTCGCCATCCACGCGACCCACTGGGTGGTGCGCGGGTCGTCGGCGAAGACGGCGGACTTGCCGTCGGAGGAGAGGACCTTGATGTTCATCTGGTCGAAGTCGGCGGGGATGCGCCAGATCGGGTTGGCCATCGTCGCGAAGTACTTGCCGTCGGCGGCCTTGGCGACCTTCTCGTAGTCGGCGAAGAGCCCGAAGATGCTCGTCGGCGGCTTCGCCGGGTCGACGCCTGCTTTGTCCAGCAGGTCCTTGTTGTACGTCAGCAGGACACCGCCGGTGTACCAGGGCAGCGTGGTGTGGATCGACGTGCCGGAGGCGTTGGCGAAGGTGGCGGTCTTCCAGAAGGACGGGACGAAGGGCTTGGCCGCGTCGGGGTCCTTGGTGCCGATGTCGAGCAGGTAGCCGGCCTTGGTGAGGGCGGTCGCCGTGGGCGCGTTGACGTTGATGACGTCGGCCATCGTGCAGGCCTGGGCGTCGGCGACGGTCCGGCTGGTGAAGGTGTTGTCACCGGGGTCGTCGATCCACTTGACCTTGGTGCCGGGGTGGGCCTTCTCGAAGTCGGAGATCACTCCGTTGAAGAAGCTCCCGAAGTCTTTCTTCAGGTTCGTCGTCTGGAAGGTGATGTCGCCCTTGACCTCGCCGGTGAGCTTGCCCGACCCGACGTTTCCCTTGTCGACCTTGCAGCCGCCGGCGGTGGCGTCACCGCTGTCGGAACCGCCGCCGGACAGTCCGCAGCCGGCTGCCGTGAGCGACAGCACGGCGATACAGGTCAGGGTGCGGGTCAGTCTCTTTACGCGCATGTGATGCCCCTCCACGGCTGGTTCAATGAACCAACTCCGACTCCGATTGATGAAAAGGTGGACCAGAATTCATCGGAGGTCAATGGTTTCCCGTGTTGCTTTTAGGTTCCGTAGGAGATCAGTGACGGTGTTCGTGGTCCGGATGGGACGGGTCACCGGGGTGTTCATGCCCGTGGGAGTAGGTGACACCGGCGCGTGACTGGTCCAGCCAACCGAAGAAGGCCTGGCGGCCGGCTGCCCTGTGGAGCTCGCGGGAGATGGCCTCGCGGACGTCCTCGTACGGCAACGTGTCGCTGGGCGCGGCCTCGGCGTAGGGGTCGACGCCGCGTCTGAGGGCGTCCGGGGTCAGGAAGCGGTCTTGGTTGCGGTCGTAGTAGTCGCGTACGGCGGCTTCCGGGACCGTTTGTTCGGCTTCCAGGGCGGCGAGGAGGGTGCGGGCGGCTGGTGAGTGGGCCAGGGCTGCGGCGACGATGCTGCCGAGGTCTGCGACGTCTGTCTCGGCGACGGCCAGGACGGAGGCGGGGGACACCTCTTCCGGTACTTCCAGGTTGCGGTCCGTGCAGGCCCTTCGAGCCAGTTCGTCTGTGAGTACGACTTGAGTTGCCCAGCGACGGCGTTGTCTCGCGACAGAGGGGGGTTCCGTCTGGCGTCTGGCGGGTGCGGGGCCGTCGTGGCTTGTCGCGCAGTTCCCCGCGCCCCTATGGGGCGCTTCCAGGAACGAGTCCACCCGTTCTCTCGGTAGTGGTTCGCCCTCTATCAGGGCCGCGTATTCCGGGGTCACTCGGTCACCTCCAGGGGGATCGTTCTCGTGTACGCCACCTGGCCGTTCCATGCCGCCTTCGCCATCAGCCAGTACGAACCCGGTGGGATCGACGAGCCGTCCACCTCGATCACGGACTCGGCACGCTCCCCTCCCCGCGCCCTGAAGCCCTGCAACCCCGGTGTGACGCCCCGCCACGTGCCCCAGGACGACACCGCCCACAGCTGGCCGCCGACCGGGCCCCGAGTGGTGTTGTGCAGGCTCACCGGAACCTGAGCCCGCTCACCGTGGCGCACGGTGACCCGGTCGGCGTTCAGCTCGCACGTCAGTCCCGGACCGGCCGGTGGGGAGCCCGGCACGTCGAGGCCGACGACGTCCTCGTAGGTCTGGCCGCCGTGCGTCAGCCGGGCCGTGAGCCAGTGGCGGCCGGGCTCGGCGTCCGGTGGCGGTGTCACCGTGACCTCGGACAGGGAGAAGCCTTCGGGGCCCAGCGCGTACGGCAGCTCGGCGGGCTCCGCGGACCAGCCGGGCGGTACCTCGAAGAGCACCGTGCCGTGCGTCGAGGTGTCCGTGAGCTCCGAGCTGATCCGGACCGTCGCGGTGACGGGGCCGGTGGCGGTCAGGGCGGTCGGGGAGACGTAGACGGACACCGGCATGTTGCCGCACGGGGCCGGCCCGGAGTTGTGGAGCCAGTAGCGGGTGTGGACCGGCTGGGCGGGCTCGTGGGCGGCGACGCCGGGGTCGGTCGTCGGTTCGGGGGCCTGCGGGGGTGTGGCGAGGACCGTGGCCACCTCGAAGCCGGTGAGCGCCGTCTCCAGGGCCCCTTCGCCGTCCGGTGTCAGCGGCTCGCCCGGCCTTTCCAGTACGTCCGCCCGGGCGCCCTCCGTCCAGGCGACCGGCCCGCGCACCCGCGCCCGCACCGGCCGCCCGTACACCTCGTGCACCCGGACCACGACCCCTCGTCCGGGGTCCGCCGGGGCCGAGCCGCCCCTGGCCAGCGGTGAGCCCAGCGGTTTGAGGGCGTCCAGGAGCACCTCGCGGGCCGGTTCCACCTCCAGCAGGGAGGCCCTCCGGGGCAGCAGCGGGGACTCGCTCCCGGCGCGTACCCGGGCCGTGAGCGGGTGGTTGAACTCATGGCCCCGTGCGGGGAGTTCGAGGTCCCGCCAGTCGCCCTCGCCCGCGACGACCGCGTACTCGAAGGTGTGCGACCAGCGCTGGAGCTGGAAGCCCGAGCCGTCGGGGGTGGTGCGGCGGGGCGGGTCGACCCAGATGCCGGAGGGCCAGCCGGTGCAGGACCGCATGAGCGACATGTAGAGGTCGCCCGAGCTGGTGACCACGCAGCCGGGCGTGCCGCGGTTCAGGACGGCGAAGCCGCGCCCGTCCCAGGCGTCGCCGGGCGGGAGTGCCTCGCCGCCGCCCGCCGCCGTGGCCGTCACGGTGAAGTCCGCCAGGTCCGCGATCAGCGCGTCGACCGCCTTGGCGTCCCCCGGGGCGTCGGCGCCCGCGACCACCAGCAGCGGCAGTCGTTCCAGGTCGCGCAGGTCGGCGCCGGGCACCCACTCCTCGCGCAGGGAGGCGCGCGGCGCGACCCAGACGGCCGCCATGCCCTGCTCAGCGACCTGGCGGCGCAGCTCCCGGTCGGCGGCCGGGTCCATGGCGAGGGCCTCGGCGACCAGGGAGTTGCGCTCGGGGCCGCCGACGGCGATCCGGAGGTCGGGGAGGTTGGAGTCGACCTCCAGATCGCCGTAGCGGGGGCCGCCGGCGACGGTCGAGGTGGCGGTGACGCCCGCGCGGACCAGGGCGGCCGCGAGCGGGGCGCCCAGCTCACCGGCCTCGTCCCAGTCGGCGTACACCAACTCGGCGACCCCGAAGGCCCGTTGGCCCAGCAGCGCGCCGGAATCGTCGCGCAGCGCCACCCGGGCCGTGGATCCCAGCCCGAACCAGGTGTTGGCCGGGTTGTCCAGGGTCCACGGGAACTCCTCGCTGTTCACCTCCACGAACCCGAACCCGCGCCCGATCACCGCGTCGGCGACCTCGTGCACGGGCAGCCCGCCCCGCACGTCCGAGGGCCAGCGGACCCGGATCAGGCGGTCCTCGCCGTCGTAGCCGTCGATCGTCGTGGAGACGTCGAGCCGGTCCACGCCGGTCCACAGGGTCAGGCGCTGGGTGTACGTGAACAGCCCGAGGTCGGCGCGGACGGTGATGCGGGAGCCGGCCGGGGAGTGCTCGACATCGATGTCGGCCGTGACGTCCCGGCTGCGCGCGGCGGTCGTGCCAGTCGGCGTGAGGTGCCAGGGGCCCTCGCCGAAGCGCGGATGCCGGGCGAACTCCTCCTGGACGACGAGCTCGTTGCCGATGTCCCCGGCGGGCAGCAGGTCCCGGTCCTCGGTGACGGACCTGAGACCGCTCACGGCGCCGCCGCGAGCCGGGTCGACCGTCACCTCGTAGAACTCGTTGCGGATCGTGGTGCCCTCGCCGGTGGTCCACTCGGGGATCGAACCGGCCGCCAGGGGCAGGGCCTTGAGGCCCATGCCGGGCACCTGCGGTACGACGACCCGGAGGGTGCCGTCCTCCTCGCGGACGGCCGGCAGCGGCTGGAAGTCGTCGCCGACGGGGACGAGCCCCGGGTCGGCGACGGTCAGCACGTCCCGGCGTTCCCAGGTGGCCGGGTTGAAGACCACCAGATCGGGTCCGGTGCCCGGCTCGACCCGGTCGGCCAGCGCCTTGGTCGCGTCGGCGTGCACGGTCTCGGCGAGATCGGCCAACTCCCGCCAGCCGGTGAGGAGATCGATGTACACCTGGTCGGACTCGGAACCGGTGATGGCGTCGTGGTGGGCGCCGTAGACCAGTTGGCGCCAGGCCTTGTCGAGGGCCGCGTCGGGATAGGGGTGACCGGTGACCAGCGAGGCGAGCGTCGCCCAGGCCTCCGCGTCGGCGAGGAGCGTCTCGCCGTACCGCTGGGCCTGCTTGGTGTCGATGTAGGAGACGTCCTTGCCGGTGTAGACCGGGTTCATGTCCCGGGTCTGCGGGGATGCCTTGCGGCCCTCGGCCGCCAACTCGGCGCGGACGGCGGCGAAGAAGTCCCGGGGGATGCCGGAGACGAACCTGGGCCAGACGTAACGGGCGTTCCAGTCCCGGTGGATGTCCATCACCCAGCGGCACGGCGGCGCGTAGTCCCCGCCGACCGGGAGCAGCACGTTGCGGGTGAGCGCGACCTGCTTGAGCCCCTTGAACAGCTTGAGCGCCTCGGCCTCGGCCGCGGGCAGCGTCGGCGCGTTGTCGATCCGCCAGCCGGCGCCGTAGTGGTTGACCATGTAGGCCGTGAGGATGCCGCGCCCCGAGGGGGCGATCCAGTCGAACTCGGCCGGGAACTGCATGCGCTTCGGGTCGCGCGGCTCCTCGCCGAACACGGAGAGGGTCGGACCCCACTGGTGGAAGGGCCCGCGCGCCCACGAGCTGGACGTCACCCCGGCGTCCGCCATCAGCCCCGGGAACTGCGGGTCGTGCCCGAACGCGTCCAGCTGCCAGGCCGTCTCCGGGGACGCCCCGAGGATCGCCCGCTGGTATCCGTCGCCGTACAGGGCGTTGCGTACGGTCGCCTCGGCGCCGGTGAGATTGGTGTTCGGCTCGTTGTAGGTGCCGCCCATGATCTCGACGCGGCCGGTGCGGATCAGCTCGCGCAGGAAGCCGCGTTCCTCCGGGAAGGCGTCCCAGTACGGCTTGAGGTAGTCGACCTCGGCGAGCACGAAGGTGTACGCCGGGTCGCGCCGGGCCAGATCGGAGTGGGCCCGCACCAGGCTCATCCCGGACTGGCCGCGCGAGTCGAAGGTGCGGGCCGGCAGACCGGTGCCGGCCGGGTCGTCGGCGACGTCCCAGGTCTCGGTGTAGGCGCCCTGGGTGTTCCACCAGACCGGGTCGTAGTGGAAGTGGCTGACCATGAACATGGTCCAGCCGGGCTCGGCGACCGTGAACGCTCCGGTGCCGCTCGCGCTCTCGTCGCCGTCGCGCGCGGTGACCGTGACCGGTCCGTCGGCGCCGGTCACGGGTATCTCGGCGCGTACGGTGCCGCTCTCGCCGACGGTCACGGCCGTCTCCCCGCGGGCGGCGCCCTCGACGGTGACGCGGACCGACCGGCCCGGGAGGTGCTCGATCTCGGCCGCCACCACCTGACGCGGGTGCTCGGGGGTGCCGACGAACAGCTCGGTCGACTCGACAGAGGTGACGCGCATGGGGCTCCTACGAGTGCTCGTGCGTGCTCGGGGGAGCCCCATCCTGGCATCGCCAGGATGATTCAAACAACCATCTTCAGTTATCTCAGGTGGTTCATCCATACATTCCGGGCCAGCCGGAACGCGGCTCAGCGGCCCCGGCGGTTCTTCACGGCGTGCTGCGGGGTGATGTGGTCGGTGAGTGCGAGGGAGGCGCTGGCCCGCTGGTAGGCGACCTGGCCGACCCGGACGTAGAGACAGTCCACGATCATCAGGACGGAGTGCCGGCCGCCGATGCTGCCGGTGCGGAAACTGGTCTCCGAGGTCGCCGAGATGAGCCGGATGTCGGCGGCCCTGGCCAGCGGGGAGCGCGGGTCGGTGGTGATGGCGATGGTGGTCGCGCCCCGCTCCTTGGCCATCTCGAAGGGTTCGAGGGTCTCCCGCGTGGCGCCCGAGTGGGAGATCCCGATGGCCACGTCGGCCGGGGTGAGCAGGGCCGCCGAGGTGGCCGCGCCGTGCACCTCGGTCCAGCCGCGCACCTGGCAGCCGATGCGGAACAGCCGGGTCTCGGTCTCCTGCGCGACGGCCCCGCTGCCGCCGACGCCGTACACATCGATCCGGCGGGCCTTGGCCAGCGCCTGGGCCGCGCGCTCCAGGGCGTCGAGGTCGATGCGCTCGATGGTCTGCTGGATCGCCCGCAGGTCGGCGCTGCCGACCACCTGCACGACCCGCTCCAGGCTGTCGTCCGGGGAGATGTCGGGGCCGATCTCCGCCGAGCCCCAGTCGGAGACCTCGCCGCGGCCGCGCTCCTGGGCCAGTTCGATCAGCAGATGCTGGTAGGAGTCGAGCCCGATGGCCCGGCAGAACCGGGTCACCGTGGCCTGCGAGGTCCCGGTGCGGCGGCCCAGCTCGGCGGCGGAGCAGTGGGTGACGGCGGCCGGATCCTCCAGGATCAGCTCGCCGACCTTCCGCAGGGAACCGGCCAGCCGGGGCAGTTCGGTGCGGATCAGGGTGGTGACGTCGGTCGGAGGCATGGAAAGAAGGTATCAGCCACCCTTTGGGGCACTGATTGAATACCAGGACCGTACTGTGATTTATTGATTCATCGATCGGTGAATGTATGGTGGTTCAATCCATCAGTGGGGAGTGTCGCGTGTCCGTCGAGTCAGTCAGCGCCCAGGGCTTCGCCGAACAGGGCCTGGACGTCCTGCGTCACGTCACCGAGTCCGCCCGCGAGGACGTGCGCCGAGCCGCCGCGCTGATCGCCGACTGCATCCGTGCCGACGGCGTGATCCAGGCCTTCGGCACCGGTCACTCCCAGGCGATGGTGCTGGAGATCGCGGGCCGGGCGGGTGGACTGGTGCCGACGAACCGGCTCCAGATGTCCGACCTCGTGCTGTACGGCGGGGAGGCGCCGAGTGTTCTGGACGATCCGCTGCTGGAGCGTGAGCCGGGGGTCGCGGTCCGTCTGTACGAGCTCGCCGCGCCTGCCGCGCAGGACCTCTTCGTGATCATCTCCAACTCCGGGGTCAACAACGTCATCGTGGAGATGGCGCTGCACGCGAAGTCGCGGGGGCACCGGATCCTCGCGATCACTTCCCTCACGCACACGGGGGCGGTGCCCGCGGGGCACGTCAGCGGGAAGAAGCTGGTGGATCTGGCGGACGTGGTGCTGGACAACGCGGCTCCGGTGGGGGACGCGATGCTGGGCCTTCCAGGGGGTGGGGCGGTGGGGGCGGTGTCCACGTTGACGGGGGTGATGCTGGTGCAGATGGCTGTCGCCGAGGCGTCGGGTCTGTTGCTTGCGTCGGGGGAGAGGCCGCCGGTGTATGTGTCGGCCAATGTTCCCGGGGGGTTTGAGGGGAACTTGGAGTTGGAGAAGCGGTATGCGGGGCGGGTTCGGCGTACCGCTACCTAAGGTTTGGGGATTCTGGGGTATCGCGGGGAACTTGCGGCCGGTGGGGGCTGGTCGCGCAGTTCCCCGCGCCCCTATGCGTCCGGACCCTCAGTCGACAGGTACTGGAGTCAGGGCAACCGCCAGTGGATATGCGCCCGTTGACAGAGGGGGTCCGGTGGTGTTCGTTGCCGTGTCCACCGGGACCAGGGTGTTGGCGTCCGCCGTCGTGACGTAGGCCGTTGTGCCGTTCCAGTTCAGGGAGACGTCGAAGGCGGACTTGCCCACCTTCACCGGGGTGCCCGGGGCGCCGGTCACCGTGTTCACCGGGGTGATGGTGTCGCCGTTGCTGGGGCTGACCCAGAGGGTGCGGCCGTCCGGGGAGAGACCGAGGCCGTAGGCCTGGCCGGTGACCAGGAAGGTCGGCTCGGCGGTGTTGGTCGCCGTGTCGATCGGGGTCACGGTCGAGCCGCCGGAGTTGGAGACGTAGACCCTCCTGCCGTCGGGTGCGGCCACCACGTTGAAGGGGCTCGGGCCCACCGGGATCGCCCTGCCCGCCGTGGTGGTGGTGAGGTCGACCGGGGTGACCGTGTTGTCGTGGATGTCGGCCACGTACAGGGTCCGGCCGTCGGGGGTGATCGCCATGTTCTCGGGACCGCCGCCCACCGGTATCGGAGTGCCCGTCCTCAGGGTGGCCGTGTCGATCGACTGCACGGTGCCGTCGGTGTAGTTGGCGACCCAGAGGGTGGTGCCGTCCGGGGTCAGGGCCAGGCCGGCGGGGACCTTGCCCACCGTGACCGTCGAGGTGACCGTGCCGCTCGCCACGTCGATCACGCTGACCGTGTTCGACCCCTGGTTGGCCGCGTAGGCGGTACGGCCGTCCGCGCTCACCACGACCTCGCCGGGGTTGGCGCCGACGGCGATGTTCTTGGTCGTGCCGCTCTCCAGGTCGAGCGAACTGACCGACGCGCCGCTGAAGTTCGCGGTCAGCGCCCGGGGCGTACCGGAGTCGTCGGTGACCTGGACGGGCAGGGCCCGGTCGAGGATGCCGGTGCCCGAGACGACGACGCTGTGGACGCCCTCCGTCCTGCCGGTCAGGGTGACGGTGACCTTGGCGTCAGGAGTCGTGGCGGTGCCCTCGGAGGGGGTGGCGGTGACGCCGGCGGGTACGTCGAGCTTCCAGTCGACCGTCTTGGTCTGTGCGTCGGAGAAGTCGAGGGTGACCGTCGCCGACGCCCCGGGCTTCAGGGAGAGGGAACTCGGGGAGAAGGCCGCGTCCACGCCGGGGTCGGGGGCGTTCTCCAGCATCGTCGTGTAGAGGAACTGGTCCATCACGCCCGGCGAGACCTGCTGGGGGATTGCGTCCAACTCCAGTCGGTCTGACTGGAGTTCGGTCCAGTGCCTCGACACCGCGGCCGTGTCCCCGGCCTTGTGGGCCAGCAGCAGGTCCACGGCCGTCCCGCCCGCGCGGCCGTACTCGCCGAGCTTGTCGAGCCAGGCGGAGGTCTCGTCGAGGAAACCCGGGTTGTCGAGGTGGGCCCGCAACTGGGCTGGGGTGGCGGCCATGTCGGCGAAGTAGGACTTCAGCCGGGCCGCCGCCCGGTCGACTCCGCTGTTCTCCTTCAACGCCTCGCGGAAGGCGGTGATCAGGTGGGTGAGGGTGGGGGACTCGGTCGCGTCGAGCTGGGAGGAGTAGTTGTTCTCCGCGAAGATCCGCAGCCACTTGGCGGCCCGGGGGCCGGCCAGATCCCGGACCGAGGCGAGGAACGCCCGGTGCGGGTCGTAGGCGTTCGGGTTCCACAGGTAGGCGGCCGAGGTGAACAGCGCGATCCGGCTCGCCTCGCCCTGGATCATCGGGTTGGCGGTCACCCCGGTCGCCTGCGCGGCCACGCCCGGTTCGCGGCCGGTGTAGGGACCGAGGAGGAGACGGCTGGTGACGTAGTCGTTGACCGGGTAGTTGTCCCAGACCAGGATCGGGTGGCCGTAGACCTCGCGGGCCTGCTTCAGTTGGTCGGTGGTGACGGTGGGCGCGATGACGCCGACTCCGGTCCACTCGACGACGACGGACGCATCGAGCCGCTCCCGCAGGGCCTTCTTGTACGGGGTGTCGGCGAGGTCGGAGTACTCGGTGGGGACCATCTCCAGGGGTTCCAGGTCCGGGTGGGTCGCGGAGAACCGCTGCCAGACGGTGTTCAGCAGACGGGCCTGCGCGGCTCCGGCCGCACCGCCGCCGGAGCCGAACTCCCGCTCGTCCTCGGGGCAGTTCCACCGGGTGTAGCTGATGTCGTCGAGCGGGATCGCGAAGGAGCGCACCCCGATGGCGTACAGCGAGTCGAACTTGGCGGTGAGCGCCGTGACATCGGCGTCGGAGGAGTAGCAGACGGAGAGGCCGGGGGAGAGGGCGTAGGTGAAGCGGACGTGGTCGGCCGTGGCCCGGTCCACCAGTTCCTTCAGCTGGGCCAGTTGGGCGGCCGGGTACTCGTCCCGCCAGCGGGCCCGCAGATAGGCGTCGTCCTTGGGGGAGTAGACGTAGACGTTCTGCTTGGTACGTCCGTAGAAGTCGAGCTGGGCGAGCCGCTCGGCGTGGGTCCAGGGGGTGCCGTAGAAGCCCTCGATGACTCCGCGGAGGGCGGCGGTGGGCCAGTCGCGGATCTTCAGCGTGGGCAACTCGCGCTGTCCGGCGAGGAGTTGGCGCAGGGTCTGGGCGGCGTAGAAGGTGCCGGTCGTGTCCACGCCGGAGAGGGCGATCAGGGCACGGCCGTGGCTGCGGCCGGAGGCGAGGACGTAACCGCCGGAGGGGAGGCCGCTCGGGGAGCCGGCGTGGAGCTGTTCCAGTGCCTGGGCGGTGGCGCTGCTCTCTCCGGGACCGCCCAGGTAGACGGTCAGGGCGGCCGGGGGTGGCCGGTCGCCGGTGTGCACGGTGGTGATGCGGTCGGCCCCCGCTGCCTTGAGGGCGGCTTCGACGACCCGTCGGGCGGAGGGGTCGGTGCCGGGGCCGACGACCTCGACGACCCGGTCGGGGACGGGCAGTTCGCCGTGTCCCACGGTGATCTGCTGCGGGGTCGGCCACACCTCCGGCGCGGGCGGCCGGGGTGCGGCCGAGGCGGGCGCCGTGGGGGCCGCGAGACCGAGGGCCAGGAGCAGGGCGGCGGCCGTACGTCTGACGTTGATGAATGAATCCACCCTGTGAGGTTATTGATGCTGAATGAAGCATTCAATGGGGCGAAGGTTCAAAGAACCTTCCGGTGCACGAGGGCCGACATGCACAGCACCCCCGGCAGCAGCGGCAGCCACACCGTCAGGACCCGGTAGCCGATCAGGGCCGCCGTGCCGATGGCCACCGGGACGCCGTACACGGACAGGGTGAAGACCATCGCCGCGTCCACCGGGCCGATGCCGCCGGGTGCGGGCACCGACCCGACCGCGGTGCTCGCGGCCAGGTACGCGAACGCGACCTGCGCCCAGGACAGCGTCACGCCGAGCGAGGCGCCGACCGCGTGGATCACGCTCGCCTGGAGCAGCGGTGCGGCGGCCGCGCCGCCCCACAGGGCCAGGACCCGGCTGGGCATGGTGTGCAGCCGGCGCGCGTCGGTCAGGGCGGTGCGCACGAACCGGACGGCCGGGCGGCGCAGCGGACGCACCAGGACCAGCAGCAGGAGCGTGCCGCCGAGACCGAGCACCGCGGCCGCCACGGGCAGGAACAGCATGCGGCGGTCCGGGACGAGCTCACCGAGCCGCAGCAGTCCGGGCAGGGTGACCAGGAAGCCGAGCAGCACGAGCGTCTTTGCGATCGGCCGGACGAGCGAGTACAGGGCGAGCGAGGCCGTGGCCCGGGTCAGCGGGATGCCCTGGCCCTGGAGGAAGCGCAGGGTGACGGCGTGGGCGCCGAGACTCGCCGGCAGCACATGGTTGGCGGCACCGGCGGCGAACTGCGAGGCCACCAGGAGCCCCGGGGGCAGCCGCTCGGGGAGCGCGCCCTGCCGCACGACGGAGGCGGACACCCAGCCGAGGCAGGTCCACAGCAGCGCGACGAGCAGCCACCCGGGGTCGGCGTCGGCCAGCCGCGCGGTGCCGTCGTACAGGGCACGCCAGTCGAGGACCGCCCAGACGCCGATGAGCAGCAGGGGCAGCAGGGTCAGCAGCCGGCGGGTGAGACAGGACAGGGAGCGGCGGGAACCGGCGGGAGCGGGGGCCGGGGCGCTGCCCTGGGGCGGGGCCGGGGGGGGGGCGGGGAGCGGCCCCGGGGGACCTTCGAGCGGAAGCAGGGACACGGCTCACGTCGTCCTTTCGCGTCATGCCCCGTGCGGGACACGGGGCATGACGGAGGCAAGGCGATGCAGAGGGGACGAGGGAAACGTTCCCGCTCGGTGTGACGTTCAAATGTCGGGCAGCCGAAGGAGTGCGGGCGGGTGGGCGACAC
>NZ_JBHUXV010000040.1:0-75377 GCF_042669125.1 Streptomyces sp. NPDC057253
GTGCTGTGCCGGTTCAGCCGAGGACGATGTCGGCGTTCGCGTGCGCGGCGACACCCTGGGCCGAGGCGAACGCGCCGAGGTCGGCGCAGACGGCGAGCGGGCCGGCCTCGATGTGGAGACCGGAGGCGGCCGCTACGGCCACGCCACCGGAGATGGTGTCGAGGTCCGCGTCGTGGATCTCGGTGGTTTCGAAACGGGGGGCGGAGTTCATGTCGCGCGTTTCCTTTCGCGGAAGCAATGCCAACGACGGCTCCCGGATCGAAGCATGCCCAGGGCATCACGGCCAGTTGCTCCCGGCCGGTGGGAGCGGTGGGCTTCACCGGCGTCGCAACCCGCTCACGGAACACGTCATTTCCTTCACAGACTTCGCCGTCGCACCGACACGCAAAAGGCGTGCGACGGCACAACCGGAGCCACGGTCAGGGCCGGTTCCGATCCGGCGGCGAACGGTGTGCAGGTTCACCGGATTTTCCATGACCACCAGGTCGCAGCCCCCTTCGCAGTCCCCGCCCCTCCCCATGCGAAAAACGTTTCACGTTCCGCGAGGGTAGACTTGCCCCGCCTGGTCGAACGGCCGCAACAGCGAGGGGGTGGACGCCATTTCGCTTCGCCCCGCCCGTATCCAGGACGTCGCCGCAGCCGCCGGAGTCTCGGTGTCGACGGTGTCCAACGTCCTGAACCGGCCGGAGCGGGTCAATGCCCGCACCGCCGAGCGGGTCCGTGCCGCGGTCGCCGCGCTCGACTACGTCCCGCACCCGGGAGCCGCCGGTCTGCGCACCGGCCACTCCTCGTCGATCGGTCTCGTGCTGCCGGACGTGGCCAACTCCTTCTACTCACGCATCGCGCGCGGCGCCGCGGACGCGGCGTACGAGCACGGCTATTCCCTCGTGCTCTGCGACAGCGGGGACGACGCGGAGCGGGAGCAGGGCTACTTCACCATGCTGGTCGAACAGCGCGCCGTGGGCGCGGTGGTGGTCCCGCTGAGTGCCGATCCGACCCGGCTGTCGCGGCTGCGGGAGCGAGGGATCCCGCTGGTCCTCGCGGACCGCGCGATGCCCGCGCAGGAGGGCTGCTCGGTCTCGGTGGACGACATCGCGGGCGGCCGCATGGCCGTGCAGCACCTGCTGGACCGCGGGGCGCGCGAGATCCTCGTCGTCAACGGCGAGCGCACGATCCGCCAGTGCGCCGACCGCTACCAGGGCGCCCGCCAGGCCGTGCGCACCCGGCGCGAGGCCCGCCTCGGCCAGGTCGTCGCCGAGGAGATGACGGTGGCGTACGGCACCGCCATAGCCCGGGGTCTCGACGACCTGCCCGACGCTGTCTTCTGCACCAACGACTTCCTGGCGGCGGGACTGTGCCGCGCGCTCGGCGAGCGCGGTGTGAAGGTCCCGGAGGACGTGCAGGTGGTCGGTTACGGCGACTTGGACATCGCGAGCTTCGTGGGCACGACCCTCACGACGGTCCGCCAGCCCGTCGAGGAGCTCGGCAGGGCGGCCGTGGAGATGCTCCTCGACGAGGTGGAGGCCCGCGCGGAACACGCCCACGAGGCACGGGTGTTCGCGCCGGGACTGGTCCTGCGGGACTCCACCCGCTCAGCCTCGGACGGGCCTTTCTAGCGTCACCGGCCCCAGCAGACCGGACGGCAGCTGCGAGGGGAACGCCCAGGCGGTCGGGGTGGCCTCGGCGAGATAGGGCGCCAGGGTGTTGTGGACGGTCACGTCGAGCCGCACGGTACGCCCGGCGCTGCCGCGCAGCTCGAAGCGGTACGGCGCGCAGAACGCCTCGCCGACGAGGTCGCCGTCGACGGACACCGCCACGCTGCCGCGCACCCGGCCCAGATCCAGCACCGGGTCCTCCCCGGCCGGCACCTTGAGCGTCCGCGTGTAGGTCACGCCTCCGCTCCAGCCGCCCAGCCCCGACTCGCCCCACTCGCCCAGCGGCAGGGGTGCCGGAACCGTGCGCACCCGCACCGGCGCGCGCCAGGCCGAGCCGCCGCGATGGACGGCCGAGGGAGCGGTGACCACCTCGAACTCGGTTGCTCTGTCAAGGGGTTGATGCAACGTCAACTCGCCCCCGTCGAGCTGGATTTCATCGCCACCGTCGATCCGCACCCGGGCGGGCAGCTCCAGCGGCAGATCCAGGGAGACTGTCCCGGCCGGCACGGTGAACCGGAAGCGCTGCTCGGCCTCCCGGACGTCGTCGGTGGATCGCAGCGGCAGCACGGCGGAGCCGAGCACCGGGGCTCCGGCCAGCCACGCGGCCTCGGGCAGCGGGTGCGGCCGTACCGCCGCGCCGCAGTGCTGCAACTCCCCCCAGCGGCCCTCGTGTTCGACGGTGGGCCCGCTCCACTCCCCCGTCCGGGCTTCCCAGCCGGGGCCGCTGACCAGGGCGGCGGTGTCCGCCACCAGGTCGACGAAGACCGCGTCCCGGGCATCCACGCTGTCGGCCACGACGTCGAGGACGTGATCGCCGCCGCTCAGCTTCAGTTCGTGCCGGAAGAACATCGGCACCGCGCCCCAGTCGGACTCGTAGTACTCCACCTTCTCCTGCCGGGCCACCATGGCTCCGTCGAGCAGGACGGTCACACCCACCGCGGCACCCACGACGAGGACCGCCGTCGAGCCCGGGGCCGGGGCGCTGATCCGGCCGCGGTAGGTCACGCGGCCGTCCGGTCGTACGCCCTCCGGGACCCGCATGAACAGCGGGCGCGGGGCGAACCCGTCCGGACGGGACAGGCAGAAGTAGCTGCCCAACGGGGTGCCGGCGGCACCGGAGATGGTCTGCGGACGGTCCTGCGCGTCGGACAGTTCGTACTCCAGCACATTGCGCGCCCGCTCGATCTCCACCCGGGCGGAGGCCAGATAGCCGCCCCCGGTCTCGGCCTTGACGCCGTTCCACCACACGCGTTTGGCCGCGGCCGCGCCGATGTGCAGGTCGGCGGGCCCGCGGTGGTCGGTCTCCACGACGGCCCTGACCCGGGCGACCGAGCCGGGCCCCGGCACCGGGACGCGGACGAACTCCTCGGGCACCAGGCCCTTGTTGCCCAAGAGCCCGTTCGGGTCCGGGATGCCGCGGCTCGACGAGTACAGCGAGACCTCCCAGTCCGCCGACGCCAACTCCCGCTCCCCGGACAGCACTTGAGCGACCGCGACCGCGTCGAGGGGCGCCGGCGCCTGTCCCGACGGCACGGGCGGGAGAACGCGGACGCGATTGCCGTAGGTCACACGTGCCTGCTCCCAGGGGCCGTCGCCCTCGCTCCACCGCATGGTCCAGATCTGCGGTTCGGCGACGGACGAGCCGGCGGGCAGTGCCAGGTCGCCCCAGGTGTTGTCCATCGTGGGAACGAGCCGGCCCTCCCAGCCGCTCGACAGGTCGACGGTCTCCGACGCCTGCCGTGCGGGCGCGGGTGTGCCGTCCTGCGGCGGTCCCTCGCGCCATACGACGAGGACGGCGGGGGCGCCGTGCAGGGGCACCTCGATGGTGGAGACGCCGTCGGCGACCGTGACACGCCCCGGGTGACGGCTGCCGGTCGCCGGGTTCCAGATCTCGGCCTCGGCGACCGGGCCCCGCACGGTGACGGTGGAGGTGCGGGCGTAGCGGGCGGGGTCGATCTCGTGAACGCCCCTCGGCGGATGCGCACGGGCGTCGGGGAAGGCCCCCGTCACCAGCGCGACCGCCGTGTCGCCGTTCCTTCTGACGAGCAGCGGCACCTCCCCCGTGGCGTATCCGGCGGCTTCGGCGACCGCGGCCGCACCGGACTCGGCGTCGGGCACCCGCTCCAAGCGTGGATGGTCCAGCAGCGCGGTCACGAGGGAGTCGTCACCGGACAGTCCCGAAGCGTGCGTCGGCGGTCGGCCGACGACCACCACCCGGCCGCCGGCGTCGAGGAGTTCGGCGAGGCGGCGGGCCGTCTCGTGCTCCAGGACGCTCGCCGAGGGCAGGAGGACGGCCGTGTAGGCCAGGTCCCGCACGCGCAGGGCGCCATCGCCCACCTTGGCGCCCTGGACCGAGGTGTCGTCGATGACGTCGAAGGAGACGCGCCGGGCGTCGAGGGTGCCGACGGCGGGTTCGAGCCAGTTGTTGGTGCCGCACAGCTCCAGGTAGTGGCGCTGGGTCTCGTCGGCGTCGGTGTGGGGCCCGCCGAGACGGCCGTCGCCGAAGTGCTGGACGGGGGCGTCGAGGGGGATGAGGGACTGCATGGTGGCGGTGGGGTGCAGGACCGCCACGTCGGCGCTGTAGGTGCCCCAGGACAGGATCGAGCAGATCCGGGCGACGGCCCGGGAGAAGGCGGGGTACTGCCGCCAGTAGGGCTGGCGCCAGTCGGTGGACGGGGGCGCCCACTCGAACCACCCGCCCGCGGTGCCGAAGTAACTGGCGTGCGGGTTGTACAGGTTGGCACCGCTGCGCAGGAACGGCAGCAGCCAGTCGTAGGTCTCCTCCAGGGTGCCGCCCCAGCCGGAGGAGTGGAACGACTCGATCCACACGCGCTCGTGGCCGTAGAGGTGGGCCATGGAGGAGTGCACCTTGGCGTCGCCGTGGTGGTCGCTGCCGGCGGCGCTGTACCAGCGGTGGGTGCGGAAGTAGTCGGTGTAGAGCTGGGTCGACTGGGCCGGGAAGCCGGAGCGGGCCGGGTGGCTCTGGTCGCAGCCCAGCAGCAGGCCACGCTCCTCGTGCCAGGCGGCGAGCGGGCGGAACAGGGCTTCCTCGGTGAGTTCGGCGCAGACCGCGTAGTAGTCGGCGCGGATCTTGCGGGCCCTCAAGGTGTCGCCCGTGAAGAGGTCCGGGAGGTGGTCGAGGAGGTCGTAGCCGCGCCGGGTGCGGAACTCCTCGGGGAAGCGGGCGGTCCAGGAGTTGGTGGCGGGCAGTTCGTCCTGGAAGCTGCCGGCGATGACGTTGCCGAGGTACTCGGGGACGCGGCGGTCGTACTCGTGGTGGATGGCGTCGAACAGGTGGCCGACCGACTGCGGGTTCAGGTAGTCGAAGGCGGTGGGGACGGCGAGGACCAGGCGTACTTCGGTGCCGTCGGGGGCCTCGATCCGCGGGGGCCCTGCGAGGCGGCCGGAGTCCGTACCGCCGACCGGCAGGCGGGCGCCCGAACGGTCGTACGCCCCAAGGAGGGTCTCCGCGCCCCGCAGCGCGACCGTGCCGCCGGAGACGACCGCCGTGCGTGAGCGCAGGGCCCGGCCCGCCGCCTCGGGGTGCCGCCGGGTGATGCTTCCCTGCACATTGGCGCCGGAGAAGCCGATCTGGTCGTAGAACCACAGGCGGGTGCCCAGGTCGCCGGCGATCTCGCAGGCGTCGGTGAAGCGGGCCCACCACTCCTCGCCGAACCACACCGGGTCGTCGGTGCGGGCACCGAAGGTCGGGCCCGCCGGGGCGAGGTTGATCACCACGAGGTTGTGGACGCCGCCCTCCGCGAACCGGCGCAGCTGCCAGGCGAGGCGGTCGCGGGTGACCTTGGCGCCGGACCACCACCACAGCGGGGTGGGGCCGAAGTCCCGGGGCGGGTTGTCGAACAGCTGTCGCAGAGCTGGAGAGATCACGGATAGGTCCTTCCGACTACGGCCCGGACACTCTCACGGATCAAAAACGTTTTACGTCAGCCTCACCGTAGGACAGTCCCGAGACGCCCACCAGAGCTGCGGGGCCGTCAGGTCGTTTCCACGGATGGCCGCATGACGTCTTGTTGGAACGTTTTTACCCTCCTATAGTCGCTGGACATCGGCCGAGAACAGTGACGTCCCCCTCCGCTCGGACCCACTCTCCCCAGACGGAGCCGCATCATGGCCCGAACCTCGCCTGCCCCGAACCAGCCGGAACCGCCCATCGAGAAGCGCCTGTGGAAGGTCGCAACCCTCTCCGGCATGGCGTCCTACCTCGACGCCGCGCTCATCGTCAGTATCGGCGTCAACCTGGCCATCTACCGCGACGCCTACGACATGGGCGTCTGGATGGCCGGTGCGATCAGCGCGATCGTCACCATCTGCATCGCGGTCGGCTCCCTGGTCGGCGGACGTCTCGCCGACGTCTTCGGCCGCCGCCGCCTCTACAACCTCGACATCCTCTGTTACGCCGTCGGAGCGATCATCATCACGCTCGCGCCCGACGACATCACCCTTCTGGTGGGTGTCCTGCTCGCCGGTCTCGCGGCCGGCGCCGACCTGCCGACCTCCCTGGCCGTGGTCTCGGACGCGGCCCCCGATCACGCCCGGGGACGGCTCATCGCGTTCACGCAGGTCATGTGGATGCTGGGCATCATCGTCGTGGTCTTCGCCGGCTTCGCCCTGTCGGACACCGGCATGCTCGGAGCCCGCCTCATCACCGCCCATCTGGCGGTCGCCGCACTGCTCACCTGGCATCTGCGCTCCCGGCTGGAACTGGCCACCGGACCCGACCCGGAGCAGGACCGGGTCCCGGTGGGAAAGCCGGCCGAGCAGCAGGGTGTGGCGCTGAAGAACGTCTGGACCCGTGCAGCGCTGGTGCCCATGCTCGCGACCTTCGCCTTCTACGTCACCTGGGGTCTGGGCGCCAACACCATGGGCCAGTTCACGACATATCTGCTGGTCACCGTCAGCGGTGCCTCGCAGAGCGTGGCGACCGGCATCAACCTCGCGTGTCTGCCGATCGGTCTGCTGCTGACCCTCGCCTTCGTCCGCATCGCCGACGGCCCGCGGCGCGACCGCATGTTCTACGTCGCCACGGTCGTACAGATCGCGGCCTTCGCGATCGGCACGCTCACCCTGGGCGCCATCGTCGGCTTCCTCGTCTTCTACGTGCTCTACCAGCTGTCCTATCCCTTCGCGGGCGAGGCCAACTACAAGGTGTGGTCGCAGCTGACGCTGCCCGCGGACACCCGGGGCACCACGCAGGGGATCACCTACGCCGTCTCCCGCGGCGTCTTCGCGGGCGTCGCCTTCGTCACGCCCGCGCTGCTCGACCGGAGCCCCAGCCTGTTGCTGTGGGTGATCACCGGCTGCATGGCGCTGTCGGCGGTCGCGGGCGTCTACATCGTGCGCGTCCTCGTTCCCCGCGCGTCCACCGGCGTCACCGCTCCGGCAGACGTCAAGGTCGCGCAGGCCTGAACCGAACCCCGAAGGAGCGCCGACCATGGCGACGACCGAATCCACCACCACCCGTGCCGGTGAACGGGAGGCCGCCCTGGCCGAGTTGCTCCCGCCCGTGACCCGTCGCCGCCCGCGGATCGGGCTGGTCTCCGGCGGACTCGGCACGTACTGGCCGCAGTTCCCGGGTCTGCTGCCCCAGTTGAAGGAGTCGGCGGCGTATGTCGCCGAGCGGCTGGGGCAGTTGGACGCGGAGGTGACGGACGCCGGGTTCGTCTCCGACGCGCAGGAGGGCGCGGCCGCCGCCGAGCGGCTGCGCCGGGCGGACTGCGATCTGATCGTGCTGTTCCTGACGACCTACCTGACCTCGTCGATGGTGCTGCCGATCGCCCAGCGCACCCACACCCCGGTACTGGTCGTCGACCTCCAGCCGTCCGAGCGGATGGACCACGCCTCCTTCGACACGGGCGCCTGGCTGGCGTACTGCTCGCAGTGCTCCGTGCCGGAGGTCGGCAATGTCTTCCGGCGGGCCGGAATCCCGTTCCGCTCGGTGTCGGGCTGGCTGCGGCAGGAGTCGGCATGGCGGCGCGTCGAGCGGTGGGTGCGTGCCGCGCACGTCCGGGCCGCACTGCGGCACGCCCGGCACGGGCTGATGGGGCATGTGTATCCCGGGATGCTCGATGTGCAGACCGATCCGACACTGCTGTCGGCGACGTTCGGCTCGCATGTCGAGGTGCTGGAGTTCGACGACCTGCGGCACCAGGTGGAGCGGGTGACCGAGGCCGAGACCCAGGAGCGGGTGGCGCTGGCGCGCAAGCTGTTCACCGTCGACGACAGCGTGGTCGACGAGGACTTCGCGTGGGGCGCGACGGTGTCGGTGGCCCTGGACCGGCTGGTGGAGGACTTCGGTCTGGACTCGCTCGCGTACTACCACCGGGGGCTCGACGGCGAGCTGCACGAGCGGCTCGGCGCAGGGATGATCCTGGGCGCCTCGCTGCTCACCGCGCGGGGGGTGCCCGCGGCGGGTGAGTTCGAACTGCGCACCAGCATCGCCCAGTTGGCCTCGCAGAGCGTGGGCGCGGGCGGTTCCTTCACGGAGATCCAGGCGCTGAACTTCGAGGACGGGGTGGTGGAGATGGGCCACGACGGGCCCGCCCACCTGGCGCTCAGCTCCCGGGATCCGCTGCTGCGGGGTCTCGGCGTCTATCACGGCAAGCGGGGCTGGGGCGTCAGCGTGGAGTTCGACGTCCGGCCCGGGCCGGTCACGCTGCTCGGTCTCGGGCAGGACGCGGACGGCAGCCTGTCCTTCATCACGTCCGAGGGCACGGTCGTCCCCGGGCCTGTGCTGGAGATCGGCAACACGACCAGCCGGGTGGACTTCGGCCGGGACCCCGGGGAGTGGGTCGACGCGTGGAGCGCCACCGGGGTCGGGCATCACTGGTCGCTGGCGGTGGGCCGGCACGGCGCCGACTTCGGGGCCGCGGCGAGTCTGCTGGGGATCGACCACCGGGAGGTCTGAGCGGGGCGGTCCGGGCGCGGTCAGGGGGCCTGTGCCGCCCGCACCCGTGCCAGGACGTCCCGGATCATCTCCGCGCTGATCACGAAGTGTTCCCTCGCGATCTCCTCGGCGCGCTCCGGCTCACCCGCCGCCACGGCCTCGTAGAGCGCGGTGTGCCCGTGACCGGCCCGCTCGTGGTGGGACCGCTCGCCCCTGCCCCAGGGCTCGACCGGGAAGCCCAGGCTGATGCGGGTCAGCAGGTCCCGGCTGAGCTGGGCGATCTGCGGGTTGTGGGTGGCCGCGCAGATCGCCTGGTGGAACGCGCTGTCGGCGGCCTGCTCCTCGCGGGGTGTGCTCGCGGAGAGGTGCGCGGACAGGGCCTCGCGCATCGGCTCCAGGTCCTCGGGCCGGCGCCGCCGGGCGGCCGTCGCGGCGACCATGCCCTCCACAAGACCGCGCAGATCGAAGAGCTGCTCGAACTCCTCCCAGCGGGGCAGCAGCGTCCGGCGGACCGCTGCGCCGGACGACTCGGTCCAGCTGTCGCGGACGAACGCTCCGCCGTTGCGGCCCCGGCGGCTCTCCACGACCCCCAGCGCCTGGAGGCGAGCCACGGCCTCGCGCACGGTGGGACGACTGACGCCCAGCAGCCCGGTCAGATCGCGTTCGGCGGGCAGCCGCTCGCCGGGCAGGAAGTCCCCGACGGCGATGGCGGTGAGCAGCCGGTCGGTGACCTCGTCGACCGCCGAGGTCACCCTGACCGGGCGCAGCGAGGCCGTCGGACCGTCACCGAGGAGCACGCGGTCGAGGACACGCGAGAACTCGTCACCGGGTTCGGATGCGGATGTCAGTTGTCCTCCCGCAAGTCGTCGTTCCTGTAAACGAACACGGGCCGTGTGAACCCGCCGTTACGTCTTTCCCTGCCCCAGCTAAAAGGTCTTGTGGACTGACCTTTTACCGCCCCACTATCTCATCCATCCGTCACACCCAACTATTTTCAGACAGCGGTCGGCCTGTTCGCGACCGGTCTGGGAGGCTCCCCCGTGGCGATCCCCGAACCGAACCACACCGGAACCGTCGACTTCGGCGGCCATTCCACCTGGTACCGGATCACGGGCGAACCGGGCAGGACACCGCTGGTGGTCCTGCACGGCGGGCCCGGCGCCGGTCACCACTACACGCTCAGCATCGCGGGCATCTCCCGGCAGGGCCGGCCCGTGATCCACTACGACCAGCTCGGCACCGGGTTCTCCACCCATCTGCCCGACCAGGGCGCCGACTTCTGGACCGTCCAGCTCTTCCTCGACGAACTGGACAACCTTCTCAAGCAGTTGGGCATCGCCGACGGCTACCACATCCTCGGCCAGTCCTGGGGCGGCATGCTCGCCGCCGAGCACGCGGTACGGCGCCCCGCCGGGCTGCGCGGACTGGTCATCGCCAACTCCCCCGCGTCCATGGGGCTGTGGCTGGAGGCGGCGGCCGAACTGCGCGCCGCGCTCCCCGAGGAGGTCCAGCACACCCTGCACGCCCACGAGGCGGCCGGGACCACGGACCACCCCGACTACCGGGCGGCCGAACAGGTCTTCAACGAACGGCATGTGTGTCGCCTGACACCCAACCCGCCCGAGGTGCAGGCCACCTGGGACAACATCGCGGCCGATCCGACCGTGTACCACACGATGAACGGCCCCAACGAGTTCCATGTCGTCGGCACCCTCAAGGACTGGTCCGTCATCGACCGGCTGCACCTGATCGAGGTGCCGACCCTGCTGGTGTCCGGGCGCTTCGACGAGGCGACCCCCGAGACCGTCCGCCCCTTCGCCGACCACATCCCCGATGTGCGCTGGCACATGTTCGAGCACTCGAGCCACATGCCGCACGTCGAGGAGGAGGAGCTCTACCTCCGGATCGTCGGCGAGTTCCTCGACTCCACCGACTGACACGGGAGTTGTCCGCCATGTCCCGCACCACGAGACGGGGGGCGCTCGCCGCCGCCACCGTCGCCCTCACCCTCACCGCCGCCTGTTCGTCCTCCTCCGACTCGGGCTCCTCCTCCGCGCCGAGCTCGTCCGGCTCCGGTTCCTCCGCCTTCCAGGCCCAGCACAAGGGCGGCACGCTCAAGCTCGTCGCCCACGCGGCCGCGGGCAGCTTCGACCCCCAGGTCAACTACACGCTCCAGTACTGGCAGTTGTTCCAGTCGATGTACGACGGGCTGCTCGCCTTCAAGAAGGTCGGCGGCCAGGAGTCCTTCACCGTCGTGCCGGACCTGGCGACCGCCCTGCCGAAGGTGACCAACGGCGGCAAGACGTACACCTTCACGCTCCGCAAGGGCATCACCTTCTCCGACGGCAAGCCCCTGACCACGGACGACGTGGTCGCGTCCTTCCAGCGCATCTTCAAGGTCTCCAGCCCCACCGCGGGCACCTTCTACAACGGCATCGTCGGTGCCGACGCCTGTCTGAAGACGCCCGCCTCCTGCACCCTGCCCAAGGGCGTGATCGGCGACGCCAAGACGAACACGGTCACCATCAACCTGACCGCCCCGGACCCCGAGTTCGAGTACAAGCTCGCCGTCCCGCACGCCGTCGTCGTACCGAAGGACTCACCCACGAAGGACGCCGGGACCAAGCCGCTGCCGACGACCGGCCCGTACACGGCGGCCTCCTACGACCCCAACCGGGCGCTGAAGCTGGTGCGCAACCCGCACTTCAAGGAGTGGTCGCGCGAGGCCGAGCCGCAGGGCTACCCGGACGTCATCGACTACACCTTCGGGCAGACGGTCGAGTCGGAGGTGACCGCCGTCGAGAACGGCCAGGCGGACTGGATGTTCGACGCACCGCCCGCCGACCGGCTGAGCGAGATCGGCACCAAGTACGCCTCCCAGGCGCATGTGAACCCGCTGACCGCGTTCTGGTACGCGACGCTCAACGTCAACACGGCCCCGTTCGACAACAAGCTGGCGCGGCAGGCGATCAACTGGGCCGTCGACCGGTCCGCCGTGGTGCGGCTGTACGGCGGCACCAACCTCGCCTCCCCCGCCTGCACGATCCTGCCGCCGGGCTTCCCCGGGCACGTCGACTCCTGCGACTACACCAAGGGCGGCGGTACGACCTGGAAGGCCGCCGACCTCGCCAAGGCGAAGGCGCTGGTCAAGCAGTCCGGAACGGCCGGACAGGAGGTCGGGATCGTCGTGCAGGACGACGACGTCAACAAGTCGATCGGGCAGTACCTGCAGAGCCTGCTCACCCAGATCGGCTACAAGGCGACGCTCAAGCCGCTGTCGGGGAACATCCAGTTCACCTACATCCAGAACACCAAGAACAAGGTGCAACTGGCCCTGACGTCCTGGTACCAGGACTACCCGGCCGCCTCGGACTTCCTCAACGTGCTGCTGTCCTGCGCCAGTTACCACCCCGGCAGCGACTCCAGCATCAACATCTCCGGCTTCTGCGACAAGGGAGTCGACGCGAAAATGCAGGCGGCGATCAAGACCTCGCAGACCGACAAGGCGAGCGCGGACAAGCAGTGGGGGGCGATCGACCAGGAGATCATGGGCCAGTCGCCGGTCGTCCCGCTGATCAACCCGAAGCTGATCGACTTCACCTCGACCCGGGTCGGCAACTACCGGTTCAGCAAGCAGTTCTACATGCTGGTCGGGCAGCTGTGGGTGAAGTGACCCTCGCCCCGTCGGCAGGGGCCCGGCGCTCGCCGGGCCCCTGGCGGACCGCCGCCGGCGACCTGCTGCGCAACAGGTCCGCCCTGGCCTCGGCCGCGGTCCTGCTCCTCGTGGTGCTGGCAACGGTGTGCGCCCCGCTCTACGCGGACCACATCGCCCACACCGACCCCTTCCAGTCCCACGTCTCCGGCACCACCGTGGTCGACGGGAAGACCGTGCCGGTGCTCACCCCGAGCAGCACCGGCCTCGGCCTCGGCGTCACCCCGATCGGCCCGACGTGGGACCCCTCCCACTACTTCCTCGGCGCCGACAACCAGGGGCGGGACGTGATGGCGCGCCTGCTGTACGGCGGCCGTACCAGCCTGTTCATCGGATTCGCGGCCGCGCTGCTCAGCTGTGTCCTCGGTACGGCCGTGGGGGTCGTCGCCGGGTACGCGGGCGGGGTCGTGGACGCCCTCATCTCCCGGCTCCTGGACGTCATCTGGGCGTTCCCGGTGTACCTGCTGGCCATCTGCCTGTCGGTGGTGCTGCTCACCAACGGCCTGCGGCTCGGCCCGCTCACCGTCGACGCCGGGAGTCTGTGGCTGCCCGTCGCGATCATCGCGGCGATCTATGTCCCGTACATAGCGCGGCCGTTGCGCGGTCAGGTGCTGGTGCTGCGGAACAAGGAGTACATCCAGGCGGCCATCGGCTCGGGTGCGCCCACCTCGCGCATCCTGCGCCGGGAGGTGCTGCCGAACGTGGTGCCCACGGCACTCGTGTTCGTGCCCCTCATGACCGCGCTCGCCATGCTCACCGAGTCGGCGCTGTCCTTCCTGTCCGTCGGCGTCCAGCCGCCCGACGCCAGCTGGGGCACCATCATCGAGGACGGTCTGGGTCTGCTGTACACCCGGCCCGCGGTGACGATCGCGCCCGGTCTGCTGATCGCGCTGACCACGGCCGCCCTCAACGTCCTCGGCGACGGTGTGCGCGACGCGCTCGATCCGGGCGCCCGACTGCGCGGAGGGGTGTGACCGCCCCGTGCTGCGATTCGCCCTGAAACGCTTCGCCTCGGCCCTGCTGGTGATGTTCGCGATCAGTGTGCTGGTGTTCCTGATCTTCTTCGCCACCCCGGGGGTCGACCCGGCGGCCCGTATCGCCGGCCGCAACGCCGACCCGGCCACGCTCGCCCAGGTGCGGCACTCCTTCGGCCTGGACCGGCCGATGCCGGTCCGCTATCTGCTGATGATGCGTCATCTGCTGATCGACCGGGACCTGGAGTCCTTCGTCAACCGCGGCTCCCGGGTCATCCCCCAGATCCTCCAGGCCACTCCGGTGACGCTGTCGCTGGTCGTCGGGGCGGCCCTCATCTGGATGACGGCCGGCATCCTCATGGGCACGGCGGCGGCCACCCTGCGCGGCAGGGCGGCCGACCCGGTCATCATGCTCGTCGGCGTGGTCGGCGTCTCGCTCCCGGCCTACTGGCTCGGCGAGGTCGTCAACCTCCTCACCCAGAAGCAGCTGCACGACTCGCTGTTCTCCTGGGTGCCGCCGCCGGGATACGTCGGTCTCGGCCAGGATCCTGGCCAGTGGGCGCTGCACCTGCTCTTCCCCTGGCTGACCCTGGCCCTGCTGTACGCCGGGATCTACGCCCGGCTGCTGCGCGGGGAGGTCGTCACCGCGCTGAACGAGGACTACGTCCGCACGGCCCGCGCCAAGGGCCTGTCCGAGCGGCGGATCCTGGTCCGGCACGCCCTGCGCTGCTCGCTGATCCCGATCGTGTCGCTGTTCGGCCTGGACTTCGGGGCGCTGGTGGGCGGTGCGGCCCTGCTCACCGAGGTCGTCTTCGGCCTGCCCGGCATCGGCAAGCTCACCTTCGACGCCCTCCAGAACCTCGACCTGCCCGTGATCATGGGGACCGTGCTGTACGCCGCGTTCTTCGTGGTCCTCGCCAACGCCCTGGTGGACATCCTGTACGCACGACTCGATCCGAGGGCCCGTCATGCCTGAACCGCTCCTCGACGTACGCGACTTGAGCGTGCGCTTCCGCACCCGCCAGGGAGTCGTCACCGCTGTCGACGGGATCTCCTTCGCCGTCGCCCCCGGTGAAGTCCTGGGCGTGGTCGGCGAGTCGGGCTCCGGCAAGAGCGTGTCGATGCTGGCCGTGCTGCGGCTGCTCACCAGCGCGAACGTGACCGTGTCCGGCGAGGTCCGCTTCCGCGGACGGGACCTGCTCACCCTCGCCGACAAGGAGATGCGCGCGGTGCGCGGCCGGGAGATCGCGATGGTCTTCCAGGACCCGATGACCGCGCTGACCCCCGTGTACACCGTGGGCTGGCAGATCGCCGAGGCGATCCGGGCGCACGAGCAGGTCTCCCGCAAGGAGGCCCGGGCCCGGGCCGTCCAGTTGCTCTCGGACGTCGGCATCCCCGACGCGGCCACCCGGGCGCACGCCTATCCGCACGAGTTCTCCGGCGGGATGCGCCAGCGCGCGGTCATCGCGATGGCGCTGTCCTGCGGGCCTTCCCTGCTGATCGCCGACGAACCGACCACGGCGCTGGACGTGACCGTGCAGGCACAGATCCTCGATCTGATGCGGGAGCTGAACAGCCGGGGCTCCGCGATGGTGCTCATCACCCACGACATGGGCGTGGTGTCCCAGATCGCCGACCGGGTGCTCGTGATGTACGGCGGCCGGGCGGCCGAACAGGGGCCGCGGCAGGCGGTGTTCCACGGTCCCCGGCACCCGTACACCTGGGGCCTGCTCGACTCGGTGCCGCGGGTCGGCGGGGTCCGGCTGCGGCGGCTGCCGACCATCGCCGGCAGTCCGGTCTCCCCGGGCGCGGTCCCCGAGGGCTGCGCGTTCGCCCCGCGCTGCCGACTGCGGCACGAGCGATGCGCGGAGCGGCCGGCGCTGACCGCGGGCAGCGGTGATCCCACGCATCTGGACGCCTGCTGGCTGCCCGGCGAGGACCGCGCGGGACTCAGGTCCGCGGCCGACGAGGACGTGAACAGGGAAGTGGCATCGTGACGACACAGGAGAGCGTGACGGTCGGCGAGGCGGCACCTCCCGGTGAGGTCCTGCTGCGCGCCGCGGACGTCACCAAGCACTATCCCGTGCGCGGCAGACGCCAGGTGCTGCGTGCCGTGGACGGGGTCTCCCTGGAGGTGCGCGGCGGCGAGACCCTCGGCATCGTCGGCGAGTCCGGCTGCGGCAAGTCCACGCTGGGACGCTGTCTGGTGCGGCTCACCGAACTCACGGGCGGGCGGGTCGAGTTCGACGGACAGGACATCTCCACGCTGTCCAACCGACGGCTGCGGCCGGTGCGGCCGGGCATGCAGCTGGTCTTCCAGGACCCGCAGGCCTCGCTCAACCCCCGCCGCCGCGCCGGGGACATCGTGGCCGAACCGCTGCTGGTGCACCGGTACGGCGATGCGAAGGCGGTCCGCCGCAGGGTCGGGGAGCTCTTCGACGTCGTAGGACTGGCGGCGGCCCATCTGGACCGCTACCCGCACGAGTTCTCCGGTGGACAGCGCCAACGCATCGGCATCGCACGGGCGTTGGCGACCAACCCCAAGCTGGTCGTGGCCGACGAGCCGGTGTCCGCGCTCGACGTGTCGATCCAGGCACAGGTGCTGAACCTGTTCGCCGATCTCCAGGAGGAGTTCGGCCTCACCTATGTCTTCATCGCGCACGATCTCGGTGTGGTCCGTCATGTGTCGGACCGGATCGCGGTGATGTACCTGGGCGAGATCGTCGAACTCGCCGGGACGGACGCCCTGTACGCGGAGCCCGCCCACCCGTACACCCAGGCGCTGCTGTCGGCTGTCCCGGACATCGACGACGGGACGGCCGGGGGCGAGGCGCCGCGGGAGCGGATCGTGCTGACCGGTGAGGTGCCCAGTCCGGCGGACAAGCCGACGGGATGTCCGTTCCGTACGCGGTGTCCCTATGTCCAGGAGCTGTGTGCGGTGGAGCGTCCGCCGCTCACGATGACGGCTTCCGGCCGCCAGGTGGCCTGTCACTATCCGCTGGCCGGATGAGGAACCGGGGTCGGCCCGGGGTCTGCAGCCCCCGGGTGGCCGACCCGGCCGTCAGGTTCAGCCGAACTGGCCCACCACGTAGTCGCCGGCCGGCTGCTGGGTGAGGACGTTCAGCCGGTTGAAGGCGTTGATGACAGCGATCAGGGAGACCAGGGCGAGCAGTTGCTCCTCGTCGTAGTGCTTGGCGGCGTTCTCCCAGACCTCGTCCGGAACGCCGGTCCCGTCCGCGAGGCGGGTGCCCTGCTCGGCCAGCTCCAGTGCGGCGCGCTCGGCCTCGGTGAAGACCTTGGCCTCACGCCATGCGGCGACCATGTGCAGGCGCTGCGCGGTCTCGCCCGCGGCGGCGGCCTCCTTGGTGTGCATGTCGAGGCAGAACCCGCAGCCGTTGATCTGGCTGGCGCGGATCTTCACCAACTCCTGGGTGGTCAGCGGCAGTCCCGAGTCCGTGACCACCTTGCCCGCGGCGGCGAAGTGCTTCAGCAGCTTGCCGGCCAGGGGGCTGGTGAAGACGTTGAGTCGGGCTTCCATGGTGTGCTCCTTCTGCCGTTGTCGATGGCTACACACCTATGACTGAGGGGAGCGACGGTTTGTGACACAGGCGAATGTGACCTGCGTCTCCTAGTCGCCGTAGGCCTGCTTCCAGCGCCTGCGGTGGCGGGCGTCCCCCTGACCGCGGCCGTTCACCTCGCTCAGTGACAGCAGGGAGGCCCCGTTGTTCCACTGGCCGAGGTGGTCGCGGTGCACGGCGAGGATGTCGTGCTCCAGCGCGAACCTCTCGGAGGGGGCGGTGAAGCGGGAGGTCGTCACGAACACCGCCACGTCGGCGCCGAAGTGCAGTCGGGCGCCCAGCAGTTCGCGCAGTTCGCGGTTGGGGATCGCCCTGTTCGGCGCGTAGCGCTTGCACTGGACCACCATCGTGCGGCCGTCCGGCAACCGGCCGAGGACGTCGGCGCCGTTGTCACCGGCCCCGCCCACCCGCCGGACCTGCGTGCACCCGTCCCGCCTGCACAGATCCGCGACCAGTTCCTCGAACTCGGTGCCCGTCATCACGTCCACCTCGGCGAGGGTCCGCCGGCCCGCCCGCACCGCCTCCTCCTGGCGCCAGTCACGATCCTCGCTGCGCAGAAGCCGGTCCGTACGCCACAGTCGCAGACCGACGGCCACGAGGATACGGACCAGCAGGAAACCCACCACATACGGCCACACATGGGACCAGTACGCCATCACGACGACCAGTGCCGCCGCGCCGGCCACCTCACCCCACTTGACCCGCTGCACCCGCCGCCTGAGAGCAGCCACACCCCGTCGACGCCTGGCCACGCCGACCTCCCCTCCCCCGGTTCCCCTGCCGAGAAGTCTGGGCAGGTCGGGGCGGCGCGGCTAGGGGGCGACTCGGCCATGTCCGGATGCCGAGCAGGGATGGGGTGGACGCGGGCGGGCGTGGGGGGCGGGGGCTGACGCGGGTGCGCGCTTCGGTCGGAGGCAGACAGGCGCGAGGGCGGACGCAGGCGGTCGCAGGCAGGCGCGCTGTTGGCGCAGCGGAGGTGCGGGCAGCCGCGAGAAGGTGGGCGGTCACAGCCGCGGAGACACACGGCCGGACAGCAGCCGATTCGCGGCCACAGCAGCGGAGACACACAGCCGGACACCAGCCGGCCCGCCACGGTCGACGCCGTACGCGCCCGGCCGGCGCTCAAGGGCGACCGGGCCCGAACCCGGGGACCGGCCGCGACGCCCAAGCGCACCGCGGCCGGTCGACGCGCGGGTCAGCCCTGGACGGGCGTGCCGCGGCCCCAGCCCCAGGCGAGCCGGTCGGCGCCGGAGCGGTTGGTGGTCTCCAGCCACGGACGGTCCGCCGGGCCCACGAGCTGCTGTATCGAGTAGATGTCGTCGGTGCGCAGGCCGGGCCAGTACACCGAGCCCATCTTCAGCTCGCGGAAGGTGTCGGTGGCGGCCTGGATGAAGTTGACGTAGTTGTCGTCGGGGGTCTTCACGTTGTAGTTCAGGCCGGTCGTCATCGGCGCGCCGAACTCGTCGGCCACCGTCCGGCCGGCGCAGTCGCCGATGCGGGCCTTCACGTCGGCCACCCACTCGTCGTAGGTGGCGTACGACTTCCAGAAGCCGTAGTCGTGCAGCGACAGGTAGGTGCCCTTCAGGCGCGGGTCGGCGCACACCGTGGTGACGTGGTCGTTGTAGCCGGCGCCGCTGACGAAGACGCGGTTGCGGGGCACGGACCGGTAGGTGTCCAGCCACTTGGCGGCGATGTCGGCCCACTCGGCGTCGGTGTAGCCGTGCGGCTCGTTCATGGGCTCGAAGTAGACCCGGGAGTTGTTCTTGTAGGCCTTGACGACGGTGTTCCACATCGGCCAGTAGGTGGCCTCGTCGTCGATGAAGCCGTCCCTGCGGTCGCCCGTGCCCTCCCAGTAGGACACGATGACCTTGAAGCCCTGGGCCGTGGCCGCGTCGATGACGCCCCGGTAGGACTTCCAGTAGGAGCCGTTGACGGTGTACGGGTTGATCGGCAGCCGGACCGTGTTGGCGCCGAGGTTGGCGCGGAACGCCGCGATGACCCGGGTCGCCTTGGTGTAGGTCCGGGCGTAGGTGTCGGAGGTCGACAGGCCCGACAGCTGGAGCTCGTCGTCGGCGAAGTTGTCGCGCGGGTCCGCCCAGTTGACGCCCTTGAACTGGGAAGTGCCGGTGGTCGGGGCGGCGGCGGACGCGGGGGTGCCGGTGAGGCCGGCGCCGCCGATCGCGGCGATCGCGACGGCGACGAGCGAGGCACGCAGCCTCGGGGCGCGACGGGAACCGGTGGGGGTCTGACGGGAACTGGTGGGGGTCTTTCGCATCGACCGAACCCTTTCCGAGTGACAGCATGTTTACGTAAACATGACGGCGCCGGAATCGTGGCATCCGCTCCGGCGGCCGTCAAGGTTTCCCCCACGTAACATCCGGTGCGATACGCGACAGCTGTGTGCGCGTCTGAAGGAGGCAGCAGTGGTGGAGCGGGGAGGTTCCGGTGTCCCCGGAGGGCGGCGCAAGCAGCGGGTGTCGATGGCCGACGTCGCGAAGCTCGCGGGCGTCTCCTCGCAGACCGTCTCGCGGGTCTCCAACGGTCACCCCGGGGTGATCAGCTCGACGCGCGAGCAGGTCCTGGCGGCGATGCGTGAGTTGGGCTACCGACCCAACAGTGCCGCGCGGGCGCTGCGGTACGGCCAGTTCAACACCATCGGCGTGATCCTGTTCAGCCTGTCCTCGACGGGCAACAGCCGCACGGTGGAGGCGATCGCCACGCACGCGGCGGCGGAGGGGTACGCGATCACCCTGATCCCCATCGACGTCCCGACCCAGGACAACGTGCTGGGCGCGTTCACCCGCATGGGTGAGCTGGCCGTGGACGCGGTCATCGTCATCATGGAGGTCCATCTCCTCGACGCCGGGTCGGTGCAGCTGCCGCCCGGGGTGCATGTCGTCGTGGTGGACTCGGACGCCGGCGACCGCTACAGCGTGGTCGACACCGACCAGGCGGACGGCGCCAGGAAGGCCGTACGGCATCTCCTCGATCTGGGACATCGGACCGTGTGGCATGTGACGGGTCCGCAGGAGTCCTTCGCGGGGCAGCGGCGGGCGCAGGCCTGGCGGGCGGTGCTCGGGGAGGCCGGTCGGCCGGTGCCGCCCGCGCTGTACGGGGACTGGTCGGCCGAGTCCGGCTACGAGGCCGGGCTCGTGCTGCCCGAACCCCCGGACTGCACGGCCGTGTTCGCCGCCAACGACCAGATGGCGCTGGGGCTGCTGCGCGCCTTCCACGAGCGGGGGCTGTCCGTGCCGTACGACGTCAGTGTGGTGGGTTTCGACGACATCCCCGACGCGGGCTTCTTCGTGCCACCGCTGACCACCGTCCACCAGGACTTCGCCGAGGTGGGCCACCGCTGCGTCCAGAAGGTCCTCCAGCAGATCCGCGCGGGCAGCGGAGCCGAGCCCGGCACCGACCTCGTACCGACCAGCCTGGTGGTGAGGGGAAGCACGGCACCGCCGTCGGTCTGAGCGGGAGGCGGCTCATGCCAGTTGGGCATGGTGCAGGATCTGACGGGACGGTGATCGCAAGGGACCGGGGGCACTGCTGTGATCGTCTGGATCAACGGAGCGTTCGGCAGCGGGAAGACCACGCTCGTGGAGGAACTGCGGCCGCGCTGGCCGGAGTCACTGGTGTTCGACCCGGAGCTGGTCGGCTATGTGCTGCGGGAGATCGTGGACGTCCCGACCGGCGACTTCCAGGACCTCCGGCTGTGGCGGCGGCAGGTCGCGGAGCTGGCCGTGGGTCTGGTCGAGGAGTACCGGCGCCCGCTGCTCGTGCCGATGACGCTGGTGCACCCGGGGTATCTGGACGAGATCTTCGGCGCCTTGAAGGACTCGGACATCGCCGTCCACCACTTCTTCCTCAAGGTCGCGCCGGAGGTGCTGGAACGGCGGATCGACGGGCGGAGCTTCTTCCCCGACGACCCCAGCAGGGAGGAGCGGGTGCGCGCGTGGTGCAAAGCCCGCATCGAGGCGTGTACGGCCGCGGTCGACACCCTGCCCGGCGACACCGTGTTCCTGGACGGCGAGGCGAGCCCCCGGGAGTTGGCCGGTCAGGTGCTCGCACGCGTCGGTTGACCTTGCCCCAAGGGGAAGCCGCAGCCTCGGTCCATGGCGTATGGGAAACAGGTGCTGGTCGACGTGCGGCCGCTGCGGGTCGGCGAGTTCCGGCGGTTGTGGGTGGCCGGGATCGTGACCGGTCTGGGGGCTCAACTCACCGCGGTCGTGGTGCCGTTGCAGATCTACGGCTTCTCCGGGTCGTCGGCCTGGGTGGGGCTGGCCGCTCTGGTCGGGCTCGTTCCGATGGCCGCGGCGGCGCTGTGGGGAGGGGTGCTCGCGGACCTGCGGGACCGACGGCGGGTGCTGCTGGTGACCACCGTCGGCATCGGCGGGACGTCGTTGCTGCTGTGGGCGCAGGCGTGGGCGAATCTGCGGTCGGTCGGTGTGCTGCTCGCGGTCGTCGGCGTCCAACAGGCCCTGTTCGGCGCCCACTCCACGGTGAGCAGGGCCGTCACTCCCCGTCTGGTGCGGCCCGAGCTGCTTCCCGCCGCCAACGCGCTCCAGTCGACGGTCCTTCTGTCCGCCGGGATCGCCGGCCCCCTCCTGGCGAGCATGCTGCTGCCCGTCGTCGGGAGCGGGACGCTGTATCTGGCGGACGCCGTCGCCGTCTGCGCGACGGTGTGGGCCGTATGGCGGCTGCCCGACCTTCCTCCGCACCCCGGCCCGACTCGGTACGGCGACGGAGAACGGCGGCAGGGCGCAGGGCTGCGGCAGATCGCCGACGGCATACGGCTCGTGACACGTCGTCAGGTGTTGCTCGTGGTCTATCTCGCCGACTTCGCCGCACTGTCCCTCGGCCTGCCCACCGCCCTCTTTCCGCAGCTCGTCGCGGAGAGCTTCCGTCCTTCGGACATCGGGGTGCTGTACGCCGCCGTCTCGGCCGGTGGCGTGCTGGCGGGGCTGTTCTCCGGGGCCTTCACCCGGGTCGGCCGGCACGGTGTCGCGGTGGCGGTCTCGGTCGGCGTGTGGGGAGCCGCCGTCGCCGGGTTCGGGCTGGCCCGCTCGCTGGTCTCGGCCGTGGCGTGGCTGCTGCTCGCCGGCGGCGCGCTCCTCGCACTGGGGGTGTTCCGGAAGACCGTGCTCCAGACGGCCGTTCCGGACGGGATGCGCGGCCGGCTCCAGGGCATCGACACGGTGGTCGCCGTCGGCGGACCACGGGTGGGCGACCTCCTGCACGGCACGGTCGGCTCCGCCCTCGGCGTGACATGGACCGTCACGGGTGGCGGAGTCCTGACCGTCGTGGCAGCGGCTGTGCTGCTCCTGTGCTTCCCCCGGTTCCGCCGACATCACTTCAGCTGGTGACCGGGCCCGGCCTCAGACGTTACGGCGGTACTGGCCCCCCACCTCGAAGAAGGCCTCGGTGATCTGCTGGAGGGAGCAGACGCGGGTGGCGTCCATCAGCACCGCGAACACGTTGTCGCCGCGCACCGCCGCCTCCTTGAGGGCGTCCAGGGCGGCCCGGGCCTCCTCGTGGTGGCGGGCCTGGAAGTCCCGGACTCGCTCCAGCTGGGACTGCTTCTCCTCCTCGGTGGCGCGGGCGAGTTCGACGACACCGGGCTCGGCGGTGTCGGCGTGCGGGTTGCGGAAGGTGTTGACGCCGATCAGGGGCAGGGCGCCGTCGTGCTTGCGCTGCTCGTACAGCATCGACTCGTCCTGGATGCGGCCGCGCTGGTAGCCGGTCTCCATCGCGCCGAGCACCCCACCGCGTTCGCTGATGCGCTCGAACTCCTGGAGGACCTGTTCCTCGACCAGGTCGGTGAGTTCGTCGATGATGAACGACCCCTGGAGGGGGTTCTCGTTCATCGCCAGGCCCCACTCCCGGTTGATGATCAGCTGGATGGCCAGGGCCCGGCGCACCGACTCCTCGGTGGGGGTGGTCACCGCCTCGTCATAGGCGTTGGTGTGCAGGCTGTTGCAGTTGTCGTAGATGGCGATGAGCGCCTGGAGCGTGGTGCGGATGTCGTTGAAGTCCATCTCCTGGGCGTGCAGGGAGCGTCCGGAGGTCTGGACGTGGTATTTCAGCTTCTGGCTGCGCTCCCCCGCGCCGTACTTCTCCTTCATCGCCACGGCCCAGATACGGCGGGCGACCCGGCCGAGGACCGAGTACTCGGGGTCCATGCCGTTGGAGAAGAAGAACGACAGGTTCGGCGCGAAGTCGTCGACGTGCATACCGCGGGCGAGGTACGCCTCGACGTAGGTGAAGCCGTTGGCGAGGGTGAAGGCGAGCTGGCTGATGGGGTTCGCGCCGGCTTCGGCGATGTGGTAGCCGGAGATGGACACCGAGTAGAAGTTGCGGACCTGCTGCTGGATGAACCACTCCTGGATGTCGGCCATCATCCGCAGGCTGAACTCCGTGGAGAACAGACAGGTGTTCTGGCCCTGGTCCTCCTTGAGGATGTCGGCCTGCACGGTCCCGCGCACGTTCGCCAGCGCGTGCGCCCGCAGCCCGGCCGCCTCCTCGGGCGAGGGGTCTCGGCCCTCCTCGGCACGGAACCGCTCGATCTGCTGGTCGATCGCGGTGTTGAGGAAGAACGCCAGGACGGCCGGCGCCGGGCCGTTGATCGTCATGGAGACGGAGGTCGTGGGCGCCACGAGGTCGAAGCCGTCGTAGAGCGCCTTCATGTCCTCCAGGGTGGCCACCGAGACGCCGGAGGTGCCGACCTTGCCGTAGATGTCGGGGCGTTCGTCGGGGTCGCGGCCGTACAGCGTCACCGAGTCGAACGCGGTGGACAGACGGGTCGCCGGCTGGCCCTCCGACAGCAGCTTGAAGCGGCGGTTGGTGCGGAAGGGGTCGCCCTCGCCGGCGAACATCCGGGCCGGGTCCTCGCCGTCGCGCTTGAAGGGGAACACCCCTGCCGTGAAGGGGAATCGGCCGGGGAGGTTCTCGCCGCGCCAGAACCGGACCAGTTCGCCGTGGTCGGCGAAGCGGGGCAGGGCGACCCGGGGGATCTTGTTGCCCGAGAGGGACTCGCGGGTCAGCTTGGTGCGGATCTCCTTGTCGCGGACCTTCACGACCTGCTCGTCGCCGGAGTAGGAGGCGATCACCGCGGGCCAGTTCACGATCTGTTCCGTGATCTCGTACGGCAGCTGCCGACGCGCCTCGGTCAGCAGGGACCGTACGTCCTCGGGATCCAGGCCGGCGTCGGCGAGCTCGCTCTCGACGAGCTCCAGCCGCTGAACCCGCCTTGCCCGCTCGGCCAGTTGCAGGGTCTCGGCGTGGTATCCGCGGACGGCGTCGGTGATCTCGGCGAGGTAGCGCACCCGGTCCGCGGGGACCACCTGGCGGATGCCGGAGGAATGCCGTACGTCCACCGGGACCAGCGACCCCTCCGACAGCGGCAGGCCCTTCTCCACCAGCGTGTTCTTCAGGTGCTGGTAGAGCGCGGTGACGCCGTCGTCGTTGAAGGTGGCCGCGGAGGTGCCGTAGACCGGCATGTCCTCGGGCCGCTGCCCGAACGCCTCGCGGTTGCGCACGAGTTGGCGCCCCACGTCCCGCAGGGCGTCCTTGGCGCCGCGCCGCTCGAACTTGTTGATGGCCACCACGTCGGCGAAGTCGAGCATGTCGATCTTCTCCAGCTGCGAGGCGGCACCGAACTCCGGTGTCATCACGTACAGCGAGGCGTCCACGAACGGCACGATCGCGGCGTCGCCCTGGCCGATGCCCGGCGTCTCCACGATCACCAGGTCGAATCCGGCGGCCTTCACCACGTCGATGACGTCGGAGAGGTGCTCGGGCAGCTCGCGGCTGCCGCGGGTGGCCAGGCTGCGGAAGAACACCCGCTCACCGTCGAGGGAGTTCATCCGGATCCGGTCGCCGAGCAGCGCGCCGCCGCCCCGGCGTCGGGTCGGGTCCACGGCGATCACGGCGATGCGCAGGGCGTCCCGCTGGTCGACCCGGAACCGGCGCACCAGCTCGTCGGTCAGCGACGACTTGCCCGAGCCGCCGGTGCCGGTGATGCCGAGCACCGGCACGTGCCGCGAGCCGGCCGTGGCCCGCAGCTGTGCGAGGAACTCCTCGGGCAGCTTGCCGAGTTCGGCGCCGGTGAGGGCCCGGGCGACGGCGAACCGGTCGCCGGTCAGGACCGCGGTGATGTCGGCCGGCTTGCCGTCCCACAGGTCGAAGTCGCAGTCCCGTACGACCGTGTTGACCATCCCGGCGAGGCCCATCCGCTGGCCGTCCTCCGGGGAGAAGATCGTCACTCCGCTCTCGCGGAGCCTGGTGATCTCCTCGGGCACGATGACGCCGCCCCCGCCGCCCACCACCCGGATGTGCTCCGCGCCCTGCTTGCGCAGCGAGGCGACCAGGTACTCGAAGTACTCGACGTGTCCGCCCTGGTAGGACGAGACCGCCACGCCGTGCGCGTCCTCCTCCAGCGCCGCGTCCACGACCTCCCGCACGGACCGGTTGTGGCCGAGGTGGATGACTTCGGCACCCTGCGACTGGAAGATCCGCCGCATGATGTTGATCGAGGCGTCGTGCCCGTCGAACAGCGCCGAGGCGGTGACCAGGCGGACAGGGTGGACGGGGCGGTGCAGATCGCTCATGGCGAGGCCTTCCCAAGACACGACGAAGAGCGTGGGCTGAGAAAATAGTAGGACGTCCTAGTAAATTATCAGGGGTCGGGGTGCCGAAGAACACACGCCTCGCCGTGGGACCGGGATAAGTGTGCGACCGAGGATCGTCGGAGCGCGGGAGCCGGGGACACCTGGACGCCGACGACGGTCGAGCGCGTCGCGGCGGGGAAGGCCGCGCCGGAACGTGGCCCCACACCGCTCGACGCCACGCAGCCCAGCCATGCCCCCACGCCGCGCAGCCTCGCCTCGCCCCCAGGCCGCCGCCGCCTCTCCACGCCCGTCCCCGCGACGCTTCTCCGCGGCGAACTCCCGCGCCGTCCTGCTGGGGTGCGGCCGCGTCCCGGCACCGGTTCGCGGATGGAACATCGGTCGCCTGCCCAAAGGCTCACGTGACCGCCGCTCAGAGCCCGCGGCGACCCGAGGCGTCAGGGCTTCGCGCCCGACGTGTCGCTCAGGAGTGGCACCTCTCCGGCCTCGGCGAGCCGGGTGCGCAGCTGGGTCGCGTCCTGGCCGGGGGGCAGGCCGTAGGCGCGTCGGTACTCGCGGTTGAACTGGGTCGCACTGACGTATCCGACGTCCTGGGCGACCTGGGCCGCCGTGACATCCCCGGCGAACAGCCGCCGTCGCGCCTCCTGGAGCCGCAGGTGCTTCTGGAAGCGCAGGGGGCTCATGCCGGTGGCCGCCTTGAAGTGCCGGTGCAGGGTGGCCGGGCTCATCCGGGCCACCTCGGCGATCTCGTCGATGCCGAGCGGCTCGGTGTAGTGGTCGCGGATCCAGCGGGCCACCGTACGGATCCGGGCGGCGGCGGAGTCGGCCAGCGACCAGTGGTGCAGTACGGGTCCGAGCGGGCTGCGCAGCAGGCGGTAGAGGATCTCGGTCTCGACACGGGGCGCCAGGGCGCCGATGTCCTCCGGGGCGTCGAGGAGACCGATCCAGCGGGTGACCGCGTCCACCAGCTCCGGCGCCATCGGCGCGGTGAACGCCCCGGCGGCGGCCTGCGGCGACGGCGGGACGGCCGCCAGCTCCAGCTGAAGGGCGGAGAGGGCCTGGTGGTCGAGCTGCATGACGGCGGCGCGGTAGGGCACCTTCTCGAAGGCGAGGGTGACCGGCAGGTCGACGGTGAACAGCGCCATCGAGCCGGGCGGCGTGATCCAGCTGCGCTCGCCCGCCGCGGTGCGCTTGGCGCCGTCGGCGATGAAGCAGACCATCGGCTCGTACGTCACCTCGATCGGCTCGATGAGCTCGTCGAGCGCGACCAGCGACAGTCGGGGCACAGCGGTTTCCGACCACCGCCCCACGCAGTGCCGCTCGACGGCCCGCGCCAGTCGGTCCAGCATGGGAGCACCCTTCCCCTGAGAGGATCAGGCAATCCTATGCGATCAGTGCCCCATGACGTCCGGGCACCGCGTTCCTAGCGTGGAGGCATGACACAGCACCAGAGGAACCTCCCGCACCGCAGGCTCGGCACCCAGGGTCTGGAGGTCGGCGCCATCGGCCTCGGCACCATGGGCATGACCATGGCCTACGGCACCTCGGACGAGCAGGGCAGCATCGCCACCCTCCGCCGCGCCCACGAACTCGGCGTCACCCTCTTCGACACCGCCGAGCTGTACGGCCTGGGCACCGGCAGCAACGAGCAGCTCCTCGGGCGGGCCCTCAAGGACGTCCGCGACGACGTCGTCCTGGCCACCAAGTTCGGCTTCGACCTGAGCGACCCGACCAGGCTCGGCGCCCTCGACAGCCGTCCCGGGCACATCCGCGAGGTCACCGAGAACAGCCTGCGCCACCTCGGCACCGACCACATCGACGTGCTCTACCAGCACCGGGTCGATCCGGCCGTGCCCATCGAGGACGTGGCCGGCACCGTCGGCGAACTGATCGCGGAAGGCAAGGTCCGCTACTTCGGACTGAGCGAGGCCGGCCCCGACATCCTCCGGCGCGCCCACGCCGTGCACCCGGTCTCGGTGCTCCAGACCGAGTACTCGGTGTTCGAGCGGGCCGTGGAGGCGGAGGTGCTGCCCGTCGTGCGCGAGCTGGGCATCGGCTTCGTGCCGTACTCGCCGCTGGGCCGCGGCTTCCTCACGGGGGCGGTGAAGCCGGCCGCCGAGTACCCCTCGGACGACATGCGCAGCTGGGACGAACGCTGGCAGCCCGGCAACTACGAGAAGAACCTCGCCGCCGTCCGTGAGCTGACCGCCCTGGCGGAGTCCAAGGGCATCGCGGTCACCCAGCTGGCCCTGGCCTGGCTGCTGGCCCAGGGCGACGACATCGTCCCGATCCCCGGCACCCGCAGCGTGCGCCGCCTGGAGGAGAACGTCGCCTCCGCGTCCGTCGACCTCACGCCCGAGGACCTCGCCCGTGTCCAGGAGTTGCTCCCGCACGGCTCGGCAGGATCCCGCTACCCGCAGAGCATGATGCCGGCCTGGTAGCAGCGGCCATGCCGGCCACGACGGCCAAGAACTCGCGAGCAATCCTCGTTCGTGATCCCTACGATGAGAGGCCGAAGAAATGAGCCCAAGACAACCATCCGGCCGTCCGACGGGGGGACCCTGAGGGACGGCCGGGGTCGCCGATGCCAGGGACCGCTCCCCGGGCTGCGGTGATCTTCCTGTCCAGGAGGACGCCCCCGCATGTTCCGACGTATTGGCAACGTAGTCGTCCGACATCCCGTCTGGACGATCGTGGCCTGGCTGTTCGCCGCCGTGGCGATCGTGGCCACCGCCCCCAGCCTGCCCTCGAACAGTGACGAGAGCAGCTTTCTCCCCAAGAGCTACGAGTCCATCAAGGCCGCGGACATCCAGGAGAGGGCGTTCCCCGCCGCCTTCACCCCGTCCGCGATCGCGCTGTACCAGCGCACCGACGGCGGCAAACTGACCGCCGCCGACACCAAGGACGTCGAGCGGATCACCTCCGAGCTCGGCAAGAAGAAGATCGACCAGGTGCAGAAGGTCGTCCCCGGCCAGCCGTCCTCGGACGGCAGGTACGCCATGACCCTGGTCCAGATGGACAGCAAGAACGCCGGCCAGCCCGTACAGGCCGACGCGGCCAAGGTGCTGCGCGACGACGTCAAGCAGCTCGCCAAGGGCACGAACCTGGAGGTCAAGCTCGGCGGTTCCGCCGCGCAGGCGCTCGACCAGCAGGACTCGTCCAAGCGCGGCGAGGCGCTGATCGGCATCGGCACCTTCGTCATCATCCTGGTGACCCTGCTGATCATCTTCCGGGCGCCGATCCTGGCCTTCCTGCCCCTGATCACCATCGGGTTGGTGTCCGCCATCGCCAACGGGCTGATCGCGTACGCCACCAAGCTGTTCGACCTCCAGGCCAACAGCTCGATCTCCTCGATCCTGATCGTCGTGCTGTTCGGCGTGGGCACCGACTACTTCCTGTTCCTGATGTTCCGCTACCGCGAACGCCTGCGCCTCGGCGACGAACCGAAGCAGGCCATGGTCAACGCGGTCGACCGGGTCGGTGAGGCCATCGCCTCCGCCGCCGGGGCGGTCATCATCGCCTTCCTCGCGCTGGTCCTGTCCACGCTGGGCTTCCTCAAGCAGATGGGCCCGGCGCTGGCGATCGCGGTCACCGTCACCCTGATCGCGGGGCTGACGCTGATCCCGGCCGTCGTCTCACTGATCGGCCCGAAGGTCTTCTGGCCGTCCAAGTCCTGGCAGCGCGAACCGGAGAACGCCCGGTTCGCCGCCCTCGGCCGGGGCGTGCAGAAGCGTCCGGCGCTCACCACCGCGCTCTCCGGCCTGGTCCTGGTCGTGCTGTCGCTTGGGACCCTAGGCTTCAACGCCACCTTCGACCTGGCGGCGGGCTCCATGCCCAAGACCAAGGAGTCGATGGTGGTCCAGGACGAGATGCAGAAGGCCTATTCGGCGGGCGCCGCCGCACCCACCGACGTGTATCTCTCCAGCACCGACGGCAAGGCGATCGACACCACGGTCTTCGACGCGTACGTGAAGAAGCTCGCGGCCGTGGACGGGGTGGCGAACGCCCGCCTGGCCCAGCTGAACAAGGACGGCAGCACGATCGACTTCAACGTGACGCTCAAGTACGAGGCGTCCACGGACAAGGCGATCGAGACGGTCGGCCGGGTCCGTGAGGTCGCGCACGCCGATGCCCCGCCCGGCACCGAAGCCGTGGTGGGCGGCATGTCCTCGATCTACAAGGACATCGACACCGCCGTCACCCACGACTACAAGACGGTCTTCCCCGTCGCCGCCCTGCTGATCATGCTCATCCTGGGGCTGCTGCTGCGCAGCGTGGTCGCCCCCTGGTACCTGATCGCGTCGGTCGGCCTGGGCTTCGGCGCCACGCTCGGTGCCACGGTCTGGATCTTCCAGGGCGCGGTCGGTCATTCGGGCCTGATGTTCATGCTGCCGGTGATCATGTATCTCTTCGTGGTCGCCATCGGCACCGACTACAACATCCTGATGATCGCCCGGCTGAGGGAGGAGGCCCGCGAGGGCCGCGAGCCACGCGAGGCGGCGGGCATGGCGCTGCGGCACGCCGGTCCCACGGTGGCCGCGGCCGGGTTCATCCTGGCGGCGACCTTCGCCACGATGATGCTGGCCGGGAACGCCCTGCTCACCGAGATGGGCTTCGCGGTCTCCTTCGGCATCGCCGTCGCCGCGTTCGTCATGGCGATGTTCTTCACCCCGAGCCTCACGGCCCTGATCGGCCATGCCGCCTGGTGGCCGGGCCACGCGGACCGGGCGAAGGAGCCGGCGGCGGCCCCGGCACCGGTCTCGGGCGGCGAGCGGGACACGTTCGCGCACGATCCGGCGGGCCGCCGCAACTGACGCCGGCCGACCGACGGCGGCTGCCGGGCCATACGGTCCGGTGGCCGCCGTTCGTTCGCATGGCCGCCGCAGGTGTGGCTGCCGTTCGTTCGTATGGCCGCCGCAGGTGTGGCCGCCGTTCGTTCGTATGGCCGCCGCACGTGTGGCTGCCGTACGGCCCGATGTCGCAGCCCGCTTCTGCCACCCTGGACCACGTGCCGAACCCCGCTCCCGTCAGCCCCGACGCCCCTTCTCTCATACGGGCCCCGCTCCTCACCCAGCAGTGGCTCGACCTCGCCTTCCTCCACTGGGCCCTCGAACCGGCCGTCGTGGCCGGGCTGTTGCCGCGTGGCACGGTCCCGGACACGTACGAGGGGATGACGTACGTCGGGCTGGTCGCCTTCCGAATGCACCGGGTCGGCTGGCTGGGGCTGCCGGGGGTGCCGTATCTCGGGACGTTCCCGGAGACCAACGTGCGGCTGTACTCGGTGGACGCGCACGGGCGGCGGGGGGGTGGTGTTCCTCTCGATGGACGCCTCCCGGCTGATCCCGGTGGTGATGGGACGCGTGGGGTTCCGGCTGCCGTACCTCTGGTCCCGGATGAGCGTCCGCGCTGCCGGCGACACCGTCACCTACCGCAGCTCACGCCGCCGGCCCGGCCCGCGCGACGCCCGCAGCCTCATCACGGTCCGCACCGGCGAGCGCATCGAGGAGCCCACGGCCCTGGAGCACTTCCTGACCGCGCGCTGGGGCATGCACAACGCCTTCTTCGGCGAGCCCGAGCCGCTGGCCTACCTCCCGAACCACCACCCGCGCTGGCCCCTGTACCGCGCCGAACTCCTCACCTGCGAGCAGAACCTCACCGCCACGGCCGGCCTCCCCGCCCTCACCGACCCCCCGGCCAGCGTCCTCTACTCCCCCGGTGTCCCGGTCCGCCTCGGCCGCCCGGCCCGCCCTGCGGGGATCCCGACACCGTGAACACCCTCGACGTCGGGCACCGCGCGGCCGGTCCGTGCGGCGTTCCTCGGACATTCACGGTGGGATCATGTCCGAGGGGTTGAACCGGTGCGTGTCCTCACTAGCGTCTGTGGGCGTCCCGTCCCCCATGAGTGAGGTGTCGATGTCCGCAAGGCATGTCCTGGCCGGCCTGGCGCTGGCGCCGCTGCTCGCGCTCTCGGTGGCGGCGCCCGCGACGGCGTACGACGATCGCCAACCGCCCAAGAAACAGCGGCACTTCGATCTCCAGGCCCACCGCGGCGGCCTCGGCATGACGACCGAGGAGTCCCTGGAGGGCTTCGGCAAGGCGCTGCGGCTCGGGGTGTCCACGCTGGAGCTGGACACCCATGTCACCAAGGATCGCAAGGTCGTCGTCAACCACGACCGGCAGATCAGCGCGGTCAAGTGCCGTGACACCGGGCCGGTGACGCCGGACGACCCGATGTACCCGTACGTCGGCAAGTACATCAAGGACCTGACGCTCGCTCAGATCGAGACCATGGACTGCGGTTACCAGCAACTGCCCGGGTTCCCCGAGCAGGAGGTCGTCAAGGGCTTCCGGATGGTCGAGCTCAAGGACGTCCTGAACCTGGTCAAGACCTACCGCGCCCGGCAGGTCAAGCTGAACGTCGAGACCAAGGTCGAGGCGGGCGCTCCCGAACAGACCGCGCCGCGTGGGCTGTTCGTGCGGCGCGTGTACGAGGAGATCCACCGCTCCGGCATCGAGAACCAGGTCACCATCCAGTCCTTCGACTGGGGCGCGCTCAAGGCGATGCACGAACTCGCCCCGACATGGCCCCTGGTCGCGCTCACCAACTACGACTTCCTCCAGGTCGGCCGACCGGGCGCGTCCCCGTGGCTCGGCGGGATCGACGCCGACGACTACGGCGGCGACTTCGTGCGGGCCGCCGCGACCGTCCCCGGCGTCAGGGCCCTCTCCCCCAACTACGGCTTCCCGCAGAGCGGCAAGGTCGGCGACCCCGGCTTCCGCTTCTACGCCGACCGCACGATGGTCCGGGAGGCCCACGCCAGGGGCCTGAAGGTCGTCCCGTGGACCTGCGACGACCCGGCCACGGTGGAGGCGCTCATGGACATGGGCGTCGACGGCGTCATCACCGACTACCCGAACCGCGTACGGCAGATCATGGCCGACCGCGGCATGCGCCTGCCCCGGCCGTACCAGCCCCGCTGACAGGGGGACCGGTACCGGCGCGAACAGCCGCGTGCATCCGTCGTCCTGTCCGCTTGACGTCCACCGGAGCGACCGACCAGACTCCAGAAATGAATGTGACCGGTCACACCCGCGCTCCGGCAAGCATCCGTGATGTCGCCGCGGCCGCCGGGGTCTCCTACCAGACGGTCTCCCGGGTGATCAACGGTCACCCGAGCGTCAGGCAGTCCACGCGCGAACGCGTCCTCGCCGCCATCGACGAGCTGGGCTTCCGGCGCAACGCCACCGCGCTCGCCCTGGCCAGGGGCCGCAGCAGGGCCGTGACCGTGCTCACCGCCAACACCACGCACTACGGCTACGCCTCGATCCTCCAGGGCGTCGAGGAGTCCGCCCGCGCGGCAGCGTACTCGGTGGGCGTGGGCGTCCTGGAGTCGGCCGACCAGGCCGCCGTCACCGCCGAGGTGCAGCGCGCCGCCGACGCGGGCGGCGGGCTGGTGGTGATCGCCTATGATCCGGCAGGTGTCCGGGCCCTGGAGGCGGTCCCGGCCGGCGTTCCGGTCGTCGGTGTCGTCGAGACCCCGGCGAGCCCGCCCACGGACGACCGGCCGTGGGTGTGGACCGACGACCGCCAGGCCGCGTACGAGGTGACCCGGCATCTGCTGTCCCTGGGCCACGAGACCGTGCACTACGTCGCCATCCCCTCCAGCACCCGCCGCACCGGCGCCCGCACCGGCGGCTGGCGCCAGGCCCTCAAGGAGGCCGGAGCCGCGCAACCCCGTCCGGTGCAGGGCAGTTGGGGCCCGGCGGGCGGCCACGCGGCGGGCCGGAAGCTCGCCAAGGACCCCGCGGTCACCGCGATCCTGTGCGGCAACGACGACCTGGCCCTCGGTGTGCTGCGCGCGCTGCACGAGGCGGGCCGTTCGGTGCCGGGCGAGGTCAGCGTGGCCGGGTTCGACGACGCCCCGCACTCCGCCTATCTGACGCCGTCCCTGACGACCGTACGGCTGGACTTCACCGGTCTGGGCCGTGCCGCGTTCGCCCTGCTGCACGGAGTCCTGGAGGAGTCCGCGCCGATCGCGCCGCATCCCGTGTCCGTACCGGAGTTGGTGGTCCGGGAGAGCTCGGGGCGGCCGTCGGCCTGACTCCCTTGTCTGTGCCGTGCCCCGTGTGCGCACCGGGGCTGGTCGGGCGTCTTCGCGGACCGATCAGTGCCGGACGTCCAATGCCGGCAACGGCCTGGGCGCCGGGCGCCTGCCCACCCAGCCGTACAGCACCACCGAGCAGACCGCCGCGAGCGCGCACCAGGTCGACACGAACTCCAGCCGCCACAGCAGCCAGCACACCACGGCACCCGCTCCGGCCAGGACGCCCAGCAGGGTGAGCCGGCGGTCGCCGGAGAGCAGCAGGGCGCCCACCGTGGCCACCAGGTATGCCGCGACTAGGAGTTGGGCCTCGGGCAGTCCGATCACATAGGCCATGGTGTGGCCGCGGATCTCGGCCCGGACCGGGCGGGTGGCGAGACCGTACGCGAGGAAGCCGGCGGTCACCAGCCCCACCGGCACGACCGCGGTCACCCGGCGTCTCGCCCGGCGGGCGGAGGCGGACCACACCCCCAGCGGCACCCACAGCGCGAGGACGGGCAGGGCGATGACGGCCCAGGTGAGGGTGGCCGCGCCGGTTCCGCCCCCGGTGTGCCAGACATGGGCCTCGACCAGTTGGTGGGCGCCGAGCAGCAGGGGCAGCGCGGCCAGCGGAAGGTCCGCGGCCCGCCGGGTCCGGGCCACACAGGCCACCCCGACGCAGGTGATGGCCGTACCCGCCACGAGGTCGGCTGTCGCACTCCAGCACATGACACCACCATGTCAGCCCCGCCCGGGCCCGTGCAGTCCGGCACGGCGAGCCAGGCCGTCACAGCAGGCGACAAATCCAGCGACGTCGGTCGACGTCACCGGGATACTGGTCGCTCATGGATGAGGTCCAGGTCGTCGTCGCCCATTCCGAGCGGGCGACTCTGCGCGTCGGCGACGTGTTCCTGAAGGTGGACGCCGATCGGGCGCGCCTGGACCTCGAGGTCGAGGCGATGTCCCTGGCGCCGGTCCCGACCCCGGAGGTCCTGTGGTGCAGGCCGCCCGTGCTCGCGGTCGCCGCGCTCCCGGGGACGACGCTCGGGCGCCTGGGCGGGCCGTCGACCGGGTCGCCGGCCGCGTGGGCCGCGGCGGGCGCCGCCATCCGGAAGCTGCACGACGCCCCGCCGCCGCCCCGGCCGGGCCAGGCGGGCCGGGACGTCCTCGCGCTGGCGGCGGAACTCGACGACGAGTGCGAGGCGCTCGTGTCGCACGGCGTCCTGCCCGCCGACCTGGTCACCCGCAACCGTCAGGTCGCCGAGGCCGCGCTGCGGCCGTGGACCCCGGCGTTCACCCACGGCGACCTTCAGATCGATCATGTCTTCGTCGAGGGCGACGAGGTCACCGGCATCATCGACTGGTCCGAGGCGGGCCGGGGAGACGCCCTGTACGACCTCGCCACCTTCACGCTCGGCCACGAGGAGCACCTCGACGACGTCCTCGCCGGCTACGGCAGGGACGTCGACCTCGACGTGATCCACGCGTGGTGGTCGTTGCGAAGCCTGCTGATCGTCCGCTGGCTGAGCGAGCACGGCTTCGACCCGTTCGCGCCGGGCTGTGAGGTCGATGTGCTGAGATCCCGCATGTGAGGTCGCTCAACCCTGCTGCTCGCAGATCGCCTTGGGCGGGCGGAAGGTGCGGTCCGTGCCCGAGTCGGTGTTCGTCTGGACGCGGATCGTCTCCAACTGGTCGAGCAACGAGTCGAGTTGACGTTCCGTCGGGTCGCGGAAGAACTCCAGGACCGCTCGGTGGAAGGCGTCGCGGAGTTCGGGAGCCATGACGTCGGACGCGTCGAAGCAGAGGGTGCGGGCGCGGGACGTGAGCAGGGACTCGATCTCGCGCTCGACCGGGGTCGCGGAGGCCGGCAGCGACAGCCCGGCGGTGTCCGGGAAGAGGGGCCGTACGGCCGGATCCGCCTCGGCCCGCCACAGCTCGCGCCCGGCCCTGCTCGACAGCCGCGCCACGAGTTCCTGGGCGTCCGGGTCGTCGCTGAAGACGGCCGCCATGTCACCCGCGACCTCGAAGGCGTCCCGGTAGGCGGACTTCCCGCCCAGATAGCGGGCCGACGGCTCCACCGTCACGTCGTCGCCCGCGTAGACGTACCGGATGAAGGCGCTCTGATGCTCGTGCGTGCAGCCGAAGCCGGGCGAGTCGAGCAGTCCGCGCGGCTGGCCGTCGGCCGTGGACGTGCCCTCGAACGACGTGGTCAGGGACCCTTCGACCGCCTCCGGGGAGCGTTTGCCGAGCAGGCGCGCCCAGGTGGTCCAGGCGTTCTTGACGGCCGGGTCCCGCCAGTCGAGGCGGCCCGTGGCCCACTGGACGTAGAGCGTGGGGCCGGACTGGTGGAGCACGAGGTCCTCGATCCAGTCGGTGCCCGGCCAGCCGGAGGTCGCCTGCGAGGCGAGGCCGACGCACCAGGTGGGCCGGTCACCGGCCGCGCCCCGCTTGCTCCACACCAGGCTCTTGAGGTCGACCTTCAACGGCACCCAGTAGGTGCGCTGCTTGTTGTCCACGATCAGGGTCGGCGCCCAGGGAGCGAACGCCCGCTCGGCGCTCTCGTTGACGAGCGGCCTGAGCTTGTCGCGGCGGGCGTACTCGGTGAGTTCGCCGATGCTGTTGAGGACCGCCACGTCCGGCGGATCGTCGGCCTCCAGCTGTGAGACGAGCGTCTCGCGGAGCGAACGGGTGCCCTCATAGGTGTACGTCCGTCCCGTGCCGTCGTCCAGCTTGTCCAGGGCGGCTTCGAAGGCCTTGCCCTCCTCGCCGGTCCAGGGGCCGAGGACGACGAGCGGGTCGCGGGTGTCCGCCCCGCAGCCGGGGACGAGGGTGAGCAGACAGGCCGCGACGAGGACGCGCAGGAAGCGGCTCATGCGACGGCTCCCGGTCGGGTGACGAGGAGGTACTCACGGCGGTAGGTGTGCAGGGCGCCGGCGATGACGGCCGCGGCGAGCAGGCCCGTGGGGAACACAAAGGGGGCGGTGCCGTCGAGGGCGGCCAGCCGCCCGTCCGCCAGGCCCTCGTCGATCCGGGCCCGGAGCGTCTCGATGGCCCGTGGGTCCGGTCCTGCGAAGGGACGTTCCTCGGCGACCATCTCGATCGTCGGCGAGGTCCGCTCGGCCAGGGTGTCAGCGACGCGGACGGTCTCGTGCTGGGCGTGCAGCGCGAGCAGGGCGTCGGCGGTCAGGAACGGAACGGTGAGCAGGGGCAGGGCGGCGGCCGCGAGCGGGAGGCTCAGCCGGATCCGGAAGCGGCTGCGCAGGAAGGCCACCGTGCGCCACAGCCCGGCGGCGAGGAGGGTGAGGGCGAGCGTGGCCACGACCACCGCGGCGATACCGCCCGCACCCCAGGCGGCCCGGTCGGCGAGCCGTTCGCGCAGTCGCCCCTCCAGGCCCGTCACCCGGTCCACGATCGAGGTCGCGGCGGAACCGGTCGCGGCCGGGCACTCGGGGTAGGGGTTCCGGGCGGTGGCGTCGGTGGGCTGGGAGCAGAGCATGCTGCGCGCGTAGGAGAGTTCGGCATCGCGCAGGACCGAGTCGCCGGCATGTCCCTGGGCCCGGCCGATCCGGCTGGTGTAGTCGACGACCAGCGCGGACACGACCCGCAGTTCCTGCTCCTCGGCGACGGTGAGGGCCCCGCTGCGGGTGACCTGGTTCAGGCTCTGGGTGGCACGGGCGATCCGGGTCCGGTACCGGTCGCTGAGGCCGCTGAGCTCGGCCGCCCGCCCCTCGTCGAGGTTGCGCTCGGCCTCGCCCTGCGCGATGAGCAGCGAGGCCCGGGCGTCCGCGAGGTCGACCAGGGCGGGTGCGGCACGATCGCGGAGGTACGCGGAGTCGGCGCGCGCGCCCGCGTAGGCCCAGCCGAGCGCCCCGAAGGCCACCACGGTGAGCAGCGGCAGGGCGACGAGCCGGTCCCGCAGATAGCCGCGGTTGCGCCGGTCGGCGGTCGAGGGCCAGGCGTAGCGGCGGACCCGGCGGGCGAGTTCGGTAGTTACGGCGGCTGCGGCCCGCGCGAGGCGGAGGGTGTCCTGCGCGAGGACGCGTGGGCGGCCGTCCGGAGCCAGTCGGCGATTCTCTTGCCGAGCCATGGGCTGTCCCTGTGGTGTCGGAAGGCGAGCGGGCGGATCTCGTAGGCGCGGTCCAGGAGGGTCTCGGCCACGGCCGCATCCTCGGCGGCGGTGGAGCGGGCGGCCTGGTGGGCGAGGGTGACGTAACGGCGGGAGAGGTCCTCGCGCAGGCCGTGTTCGTCGGCCGGGAGGCCGAGCCGGGGGTCGGTGCCGGCGGACAGGGCCGCGAGGCCGGCCGCGTCGAGGGCACCGCGGTCCAGGGCACCCTGTACGGCCTCCCAGACCTCGACGGTCATCCGGACCCTGGCGGCCTCGTCGGTCAGTCCGTGCGCGTGGAAGAGCAGGGCGAGACGGTCCAGCACCTCCCGCAGCCGCCGCGGCACGTCGTCGTCGCGCTCGGCCCGGCGCACGTACTCGACGCCGATCCGCACGGCCGCGGTCCGCGCGGCGGTCCGGTGCCGCGAGTGCTGTGGTACGGCGTCCAGTTCGCGTACGGCCGCTTCCCGCGCCCTTTCGCCGTCGCGGGCGAGGCGGGCGCGGGCGGCGCCGAAGGCGGCGCTGCCGAGGGACGGGTTGCGCAGCCGTACGGCCTCGTAGAAGGTCAGGGCCTCGTGCCGGTGGCCGAGTCGTTCCGCGCAGTGGCCGAGGGCGAGCTTGGGGGCGTACTCGCCCGGGATCGCCGCGTACACCCGGTCGAAGTGGCCCCAGGCCGCGGTGACTTGGCCCCGGGCGAGGGCGAGGAGGCCGTGGTGCCAGTCCAGCCGCCAGTCGTAGGGGGCGCGCCGGGGACCGATCCGTGCCTCGGCCGCCCGTAACTCCCTTTCGGCGGCATCCGGTCCGTCCGCCGGGTTCCGCAACCGCAGTCGGCAGCGCAGGAGATGGACTTCCGTGGAGTCCGGCCAGTCCCCTATGTGCTGGAGCAGCGCCTCCGGGGCGGCGTCGGCGAGCCGGCTGAGCTCGGCGTGGTGCTCGTCGTGCGGGTCGGGGCGCGGGACGGGCAACCGCTGGGCGACCTCGGCGGGTGGCGGCGGGGCGAACGGGGACGGGGCGTCGGGGGCGGCCCAGTGGGCGAGCGGCGGGGCGGAGCCGAGGGCGCCGTCGAGGGCGTAGGGCGACTGGAGGAAGAGCGGGGAGGGCTCGAAGGTCTCGGTGCCGGTGCGCAGGGATCTCAACTCCCGGAACACACCCCGTAATTGCTCGTCCATCTCGCGCGCGTCGGCGAACCGCCCGGCAGGCACGCGCAGGGTCGCGCGCCGCAGGACCCGGGCGAGGGAGAGGAGACCGAGTCCGCGGGGGACGGGCGCGGTGGCGTCGACGACGGTCCAGGTGTCCTTGGCGCCGGTCGGCCCGGGGGAAGCGGGCTCCCCTTCGACACGGGGTGCCTCCCCGATACCGGGCGCCACCTCGGCGCCTGGAGCCTGCTCGACACCTGGCGCCGGCCCGACACCCGGCGCCTCTCCGGCACTTGGCGCCTGCTTGACACCCGGCGCCACCCCGACGTCGGGCACCTCCCCGACACCCGGCGCCACCTCGGCAGCCGGCACCTCCCCAACCCCGGGCTCCGGCCGCGGCTTTGACCCCGGCTCCGGCTCCGGCCCGGGCCCGGACCCCGGCTCCGCCTCACCGCCCCGCTCCCCCGCCCCCCGAAGTCCCCCCAACGTCCGAAGATCCCCCAGCCGTGCCAGATCCTCCGCCGACCGCCCCAGCCCGCACAGTCGGCGCAGTGTCTCCCCCAGGCTGAACAGGTCGTCCTGCCCCCGGGATTCGCCGTTCGGGCCGACCGTCGGAGCCCGGAAGCCGTCCGTCGTGATCCCCGGCGCCCCGACCGGACGCACGCTTCCCACATCGATGATCTTCGTGGTGGTGCCGTCGTGCATGACGTTGTCCGGCTTCAGGTCGCCGTAGACCTTGCCCGGCCGGTCGGCGTGCAGATACGCGAGGGCGGAGAGGATCCGCACCCCGTAGGCGAGCACGAACTCGTGGAAGCGACGGTCGCCGAACTCCCCCGGGTTGAGCCGGGCCCGCGCCCGGACCTCCTCCAGCGTGAGCCCGTCCACGTACTGCAGGACGAGGAAGTCGCCGAGTTCGGGATGGTGGCCGTAGTTGAAGACTCGGATGATGTCGTCGTGGCCGAGATCCACCAGGGCCCGCCGCTCCCGGGCCAGTGCGCCCGCCGCCGCGCCCGCCTGCTCGGGGCGCAGCATCTTGATGGCGACCTCGCGGTCGTCGACCTTGGTGTCGAGCGCGAGGTAGACCTCGCCCATGCCGCCGTAGCCGAGGGGCCGGATCAGCCGGTACTGACCGGCGAGCAGCCGCCCCGGGGGCAGGGGCAGTTCCCCGGGGTCGCCGACCGGGGCCCAGCCGCGGCCCAGCAGGGCGATCGAGGGCAGCACGGTGGGGTCGGGGTTCTCCGGGGGCAGTTCGACCTGCGCGGCCCTCAGGTACATCGGCTGCCCGGCGACGACCAGCGGACCGAACGACCCCTCGGATTCCGGAACTTCACCGAACGCACTCCCGCCCCGAGCCCCCTTCATGCCTCCTCAGAATAGGGCCACGTGCCGGGATTGACCCCTTGCGTTCCTCCCGCGAGCCATGAGGTTCCCGGTTCGCCGCGGGGCAAGGCCGAGATCGGCGTCCCGCGCGGATCAGCGCCCCTCTAGAGTGAAGGGTCCCTGTCAGAAGGGTTCAGAAGGGTCCGGACCGCAGCCGTCCGGGCCGGCAGCGGTGAAGGAGACACGGTGACCCTGCGCGAGCACGATCCGGAGTCCGTCGGCGGCTACCGGATCGAATCGCGGATCGGGACCGGCGGCATGGGTGTCGTCTATCTCGGCAGATCGGCGTCGGGACGGGCCGTCGCGGTCAAGGTCGTTCACACCCGCTACGCGGACAACCCGGAGTTCCGGGCCAGGTTCCGGCAGGAGATCGCCGCCGCCCGCCGGGTCAGCGGCGCGTTCACGGCACCGGTCGTGGACGCCGACCCGGAGGCGGCACGGCCGTGGATGGCCACCGCCTTCGTCCCGGGCCGCACCCTCGCCGAACGCGTCGACGGGACGGGACCGCTGGACCGGCCCGCGCTGCTCCGGCTGGGCACCGAACTCGCCGAGGCGCTGCGGGAGATCCACCGCGCGGAGGTCGTGCACCGGGATCTCAAGCCGAGCAATGTGCTGCTGCTGGAGGGCGAGGGCGACGACGGGGCGGTCCGGGTCATCGACTTCGGCATCTCACGCGCGGCCGACAGCGATGTCCGTACCCAGACCGGCATGGTGATGGGTTCGCCGCCCTTCATGGCTCCTGAGCAGTTCAGCCGACCGCACGAGGTCGGCCCCGCCGTGGACGTCTTCTCGCTGGGCGCGGTCCTCGTGTACGCGGCCACCGGGCACAGCCCCTTCGAGGCGGAGAACGCCTACCTGGCCGCGTACAACACCGTGCACGGCGAGCCCCGGCTGGGTGAACTGCCCAGTGGGCTGCGCCCGTTGGTCGCCCGCTGTCTCGCGAAGGAGCCCGCGGACCGGCCCACGTCGAGCGAGGTCCTTCAGGCACTCGCCGCGTTGCCCGCGGAGCTGTCCGACGAGGCGCCGGCCGGGGAGCCGTCGCGGGCCCCGGAGATCCCCCCGACGGAGGCGGTGACCTCGCCGCTCGGCGGCACCGAGGCGGTCCCGCCGGAACGTGGCGGATTGCGTGGGGGACGCGGGCCTCGCCGGCGGAGACTGTGGGCCGCCGTGGCCGCCGTGGCCCTCCTCGGCGGGGCCGGGGCGGCCGCGGTCGCCGTGGTGACCGACGACCCGGCGAGCACGGTCGGCCAGGCCGTGCCGGCCGCCCCGGGCAAGCCGTCGGCCGGGACGGCCCCGGCGGGCTGGCGGCCCTGGCACAATGCGCTGGGGTCGGACGGCAAGGACCAGCCGATGGGCCTCGGCCCTTCGTGCACTCCTGACGCGCTCGGCGTCTTCTGCGCCTCCGAGCAGGTCGCGCTGATGCGGCTGGACCCGGCCTCGGGCACCGTCGACTGGACGAAGCCCATGAGCCGCAAGCAGGTCAGCAGCTTCTCGCTGCGGCAGCCCGTGGTCAGGGACGGCGCGGTGTTCGTCTACAGCGCGGACCGCTCGCAGGGCGTCGACGCGTACGACGCGAGAACGGGCGAGCTCCTGTGGCAACTCAAGGGCCCCCTGGGCGACTTCCACTACATGGGCGGGTCCCTGCTCGTACGCCTCGACACGCTCGACGCCACCGCCGCCACCTCCTCCACGACAGCGCGCTATGCGGCGTACGAGCCGCGCACCGGCAAGGAGTTGTGGCGGCGCGAGCTGAGCACCACCTCGTCGAGCCCCTTCTACGAGGGCCCCGAAGGCACGCTCTACGCGGACCTGCGCGGCGGCTCCGGGGGCATCGCCCGCGTCGACGCGCGCACCGGCCGGACGCTGGGCGGCGTGGCGGCCCCGAAGGGCGACCTCTGGCTGGCCACGATCCATGACAGCACGGCCTACTACGCCCGCTGGGAAGGGGACTCGGGCGTCTCCGCCGACTTCTTCGTCCAGGACCTCGACAGCGGACAGAGCCGCCGGATCGACTTCCCCTGGAGCGTCGAGCCGGAGGCGCCGCCGCTGGTGCAGGGCGACACGCTCTACATCTTCGACTACGGCAACGAGACGCTGCTCGCCCTGGACGTCAAGCGCGGCAAGCCCCTGTGGTCCAGCTCGCGGGACCTGCGCGTCTTCAGCGAACCGTCCTACCACGACGGCCGGTTGTACGTGACGATGCCGGACACCAGCATCCTGGCGCTGGACCCGCGGACGGGTAAGGAGATCGGCCGCACCTCCCCGTCCTTCGACACGACGGGCCGCTCCTTCGAGGAGCTGTCCCCGAGCTCGGTGCCACCGCTGCTGGTGGGCGATGTGCTGTACGGGGTCAGCGGCCCGGGAATCTTCTCGGTGGCCGACGTCACCTGAGCCGAGGTGTGGGCCCCGCACACATGTCAGGGCGCGGGCCCCGCAGCGGCGGCAGGGTGTGGCCCCGCACCGGCGGCGGGATGTGGGTCCCCCACACGGGCCGGACCCACACCCCGCCGGTCGGATCAGTAGGTGTGCAGGGTCAGCCCATAGCGGTTGAGGATCTCGTTGACGGGCTGGAACCAGGTCTCGCCGCCACTGGAGCAGTTGCCCCAGCCGCCGGAGGTGACGCCCTGGGCCTGGTCGCCGCTGATGAAGGAGCCGCCCGAGTCCCCGCCCTCGGCGCAGACATTGGTCTTGGTCATCTGGTACACCGCGCCCTGGCTGTAGTTGACGGTCTCGTTCATCGCGAGCACCGTGCCGCAGTGCCAGTGGGTGGTCGAGCCCGAGCGGCAGATCGAGGAGCCGACGGGCGCCACGTTCGAGCCGCGCACGAGCTGGTCGGAGACGGTGCCCCAGCCCAGCACCACCGGGACGGTCCACCAGCCGCTGCCCACGTTGACCCAGGCGTAGTCGTTGTCCGGGAAGGACGAGCCCTGGAAGTTGCCGACGTAGCTGCGGTCCCAGCCGTAGACGCTGCCGGTGTGCTGGTCGCAGTGACCGGCCGTGACGAAGCCGCCGTAGACCGAGAAGCCGATGGAACAGCGGACGTTGCCGGTGTAGTAGGGGTCGCCGCCGACGGTTCCGGCGGCGAGGGTGGTGGGAGCGGAGGCCACCTCGCGGACGGTGACGGGGCCCGCCGCGCGGGCATGGGCGAGGAAGGCGCGGACATCGTTGTCACCCTGTCGGCCTCGAACGACGTTCACCACGACCGTGCTTGCCTTCGCATCGACGTGCCAACTGCTGACCGCGTCCGGCGCGGGGAGTTTGTCGATCCTGGTCTGGGTGGCGGCGAGTGCGCGGGCGCTGTGGGCGACCGTGCGGACGGTGGCGCCGGTGGCGCGGATCTCCCGGAGGGTGCCGGCCGGGGTGTCGGGGGTGACGGCGACGGTCAGTGTGCCCTTGGCGGCGTCGAACCAGGAGCCGCCGTACGAGGCGCCGGCGGCCTTGCGCACCTCGGGTTCCAGGGCGGTGGCCTTCTTCTCGGCGGCGAGCCTGGTCTCGGCCTCCTGGCGCGTGAGGCCGAAGTCCCGCTGCATCGCGGTGAGGAGACCGGCCGAGGCGGGCGCCTTCTCCTCGGCGGTGGCGGGGGTGGTGGCGGCGGTCGCGCCGGCGCCGAGCAGGAGCAGCACGGCCAGGCCCGCGCGGATGATGCGGGTGCGTCTCATGGAGATTGCCCTTCGTCGTACCTACAGGACGGCAGAGTTCTCTGAGAGCGCTCTCAGTGGTGTGGCGCGGCAGAGCCTAGCCCCACCCGCCTGTCAGGTCCATACCAATTTCCGCCGCGAAATTTTCGCGTACCCGGCACCCCTTTGTCGGGCGGAGACGGCGGGCGATAGTGGGGTGACCCTTTTCCCCGCACGTGAAGGAAGCCGATGACGCGGAAGAAAGCCCTGGTGGTACGAGGTGGTTGGGAGGGGCACCAGCCGGTCCGCGCCACGGAGCTCTTCCTGCCCTTCCTCCGTGACCACGCCTATGACGTCCGGGTCGAGGAGTCGACCGACGTGTACGCCGACGCCGACGCGATGACCGAGACCGATCTCGTCGTGCAGTGCGTGACGATGTCGGAGATCAAGCCCGAGCAGCTGTCGGGGCTGAGCGCGGCGGTGGTGGCGGGGACCGGCTTCACCGGCTGGCACGGCGGGATCGCCGACTCCTTCCGGGCCTCCTCCGACTATCTCCACCTCGTGGGAGGGCAGTTCGCGACCCACCCCGGCAAGGAGCCGTGCGAGCGCCGGGGGGACGAGACCGACAACTTCCTCCCGCACACGATCGCCGTCACCGAACTCGGCCGTGACCACCCCGTCACCGCGGGGATCGAGGACTTCGAGCTGCGCACCGAGCAGTACTGGGTCCTGCACGACGACCTGATCGACGTGCTGGCCACCACCACCCATCCCGCGCGGTCCTGGCAGCCCTGGCACCGCCCGGTCACCTCACCGGCGGTCTGGACCCGGCGGTGGGGCGCCGGACGGGTCGTGGTGACGACCCCGGGACACAGCCTCGACGTGCTGGAGAACCCGAACGTCCGAACCGTCATCGAGAGGGGCATGCTGTGGGCGACGCGCACCGCATCGGCGTCATAGGTCTCGGCGTCATCTCCCGCGCCTACCTGGACACACTCGTCGGCCGCGACGCGGTGCGGGTCACCGCGGTCGCCGACCTCGACACCTCCCGGTCGGCCGCGGTGGCCGCCGAACTGCCCGGCGTACGGGCGCTGTCCGTCGAGGAACTGCTCAACAGCCCCGACGTGGAAACGGTGTTGAACCTCACCGTGCCCGCGGCCCACGCGGAGATCGCGCTCGGAGCCGTCGCCCGCGGCAAGAACGTCTACGGCGAGAAGCCGCTGGCCGCCGAACTCGCCGACGCCCACGCCGTCCTGGAGGCCGCCGCAAAGGCGTCCGTGCGGGTGGGATGCGCGCCGGACACGGTCCTGGGCACCGGCGTCCAGACGGCACGGGCGGCGGTGGAGGCGGGTGACATCGGCCGCCCGCTGTTCGCCTCGGCCGTCATGGTCACCCCGGGCCACGAACGCTGGCATCCCCAGCCCGACTTCTACTACGCCCCCGGCGGCGGCCCGCTGCTGGACATGGGGCCGTACTACCTGTCCTCGCTGGTGCATCTGCTGGGCCCGGTGCGGGCCGTGATCGGGGCGTCGAGCCGGCTGCGCTCCGAGCGGGTCATCGGCTCGGGTCCCCGCGCGGGCGAGCGGATCCCGGTCGACGTGGACAGCCATGTCTCCGGCGTCCTGGAGCACGAGGGCGGGGCCCTGACGACGCTCACGACGAGCTTCGACGGGGTGGCCACCACGGCAGCGCCGATCGAGGTGCACGGCGAGAGCGGCACCCTCACGGTCCCCGATCCCAACCACTTCGACGGCGAGGTACGGCTCCTGGAGCTCGGCGCGACCGACCGGCGCACGCTCCCGCCCTCGGCCGGGTACGTCGGTGGCGCTCGGGGCGTCGGACTGCTCGACTTCGTCGCCGCCGCCGACGACGGTGGGCGCCCGGCGCGGGCGAGCGGTGAACTCGCCCTGCACGTACTGGAGACGATGACGGCGCTGCTGCGCTCGTCGGCCGAGGGGCGCCGGATCGAGCTGTCGACGTCGGTGGAGCGGCCGGTCCCCGTGCCGCTGACGCCCGCGGAGAAGTGGCGGTGATCAGTCCACCTGCCAGGTGTGCGCGGGCACGTTGAGGTGCATGTAGTCCATGTAGGTCATCGTCATCCGGCGGAGCGCCTCCTGGCGGTCGCAGCCCGCCTTCTCCAGGTGGTGGACCATCTCCGCCTGCCACAGCGCGCCGTTGCGGCCGGTGACACAGCGCTGCTCGATGACGCCGAGCAGGGGCTCGCGCCACTCGGCGTCCATGCCGGCCAGTTCGAGACCCCGGTGGGCGAGGGGCAGCAGGCGCCGCAACACCAGTTCCGTGACCGGCACTTCACCCACTCCGGGCCAGTACAGCCGGGCGTCGATGCCGTCACGGGACGCGGTGTGCAGGTTCTCCTCGGCGACCGAGAAGGACATCCGCGTCCACACCGGCCGGTCCTCGTCGACGAGGGCGCGGGTCAGGCCGTAGTAGAAGGCGCCGTTGGCGATGGTGTCGGCGACCGTGGGTCCGGCGGGCAGGACCCGGTTCTCGATGCGCAGGTGCGGGCCGCTGTCGGTGACGGCGTAGATCGGGCGGTTCCAGCGGTAGATCGTGCCGTTGTGCAGGGTGAGTTCACCCAGTTCCGGCACCCCGCCGCCGTCGAGGGCCTGCTGCGGGTCCTCCTCGTCGCAGATCGGCAGGAGGGCCGGGAAGTAGCGGACGTTCTCCTCGAACAGGTCGAAGACGCTGGTGATCCAGCGCTCCCCGAACCACACCCGGGGCCGTACGCCCTGGGCCTTGATCTCCTGGGGGCGGGTGTCGGTGGCCTGCTCGAAGAGGGGGATGCGGGTCTCGCGCCACAGCTCCCTGCCGAACAGGAAGGGTGAGTTGGCCGCGAGGGCGATCTGCACGCCCGCGACGGCCTGGGCGGCGTTCCAGTAGTCCGGGAACTCCTTGGGGGCGACCTGGAGATGGAACTGGGTGCTGGTGCAGGCGGCCTCGGGGGTGATGGCGTCGGCGTACATCGCGAGGCGTTCCACGCCGTCCACCTTGATGTGCAGGTCCTCGCCGCGGGCCGCGAAGATCTGCTCGTTGAGCAGCCGGTAGCGCGGGTCGCCGGACAGGGCGGTCTCGTCCACGTCCGACTCGCCCAGTGTCGGCAGGATGCCCACCATGATCAGGTGTGCGCCGACCGCCGAGGCGCGTTCCTCGGCGTGGTTGAGCGCGTCCCGGATCTCCTGCTCCCAGGAGCCGGGGCCGCCGGACAGCAGCCGGCGCGGCGGGATGTTGATCTCCAGGTTGAAGCGGCCCAGCTCGGTGGACCAGGCGGGGTCGGCGATCGCCTGGAGCACCTCGGTGTTCCGCATGACGGGGAGGCCGTCGTCGCCCACCAGGTTGAGCTCGATCTCCAGCCCGACCTGCGGCCGCTCGCTCTCGAAGCCCGACTCGCGCAGCATCTGCGCGAGGACGTCGAGGCAGGTGTGCATCTTGTCCCGGTACCGTCGGCGGTCCTCCCGCGTGAACACCAGGGCCGGCACGTCACGTCCCATCGGGCCCTCCCGAGTGCCCTCGGCGGATACCTCTTCCGTCCCAGAGTCCCACCTCGGGGGCGACTCGCACAGTCAGCGCGCGCCACCTGGGCGGTGTGCGACGCCCCGTTCACCGAACGTGTGCTCCGGCGCGCGACCGGAGAGGCTGGGTGGCGAGCGGAAGGTCGACGGGATGCCCGTTTGCACGTCAGCGCACCAGGCACGGGCGCTTCGCGTCGAAGGTCCAGTTGTCGATCAGGTACTGCATTCCGGCGGCGTCGTCGCGGCCCGCCGTGGCCACCTCCTCGTGCAGGTCCTGTGCCGCCCGCAGGCGGTCGCGGTCGAGGCGGATCCCGAGGCCGGGCGCGTCCGGGACGGCCACCTCGCCGCCCGTGATCCGCGGCGGCTCCACGGTGAGCCGCTCCTGCCCCTCCTGCCAGATCCAGTGGGTGTCGAGGGCGTTGTACTCGCCCGGGGCGGCGGCTCCGCAGTGCGTCATCATCGCGAGCGAGATGTCGAAGTGGTTGTTGGAGTGGCAGCCCCAGGTCAGCCCCATGGCGTGGCACAGCTGGGCGACCCGGACCGACCCCTGCATGGTCCAGAAGTGCGGGTCGGCGAGCGGGATGGACACCGACTGGAGGGCCAGCGCGTGGGTCAGCTGCCGCCAGTCCGTGGCGATCATGTTGGTCGCGGTGGGCAGTCCGGTGGCCCGGCGGAACTCGGCGAGGATCTCGCGCCCCGAGTAACCGCCTTCCGCCCCGCAGGGATCCTCGGCGTAGGCGAGCGTGCCGACCAGCGGACGGCACAGCTCGACGGCCTCGCGCAGGGACCAGGCCCCGTTCGGATCCAGGGTGATCCGGGCTTCGGGGAACCGCTCCTTGAGGGCCTGTACGGCCTTCACCTCCTCGCTGCCGGGCAGGACCCCGCCCTTGAGCTTGAAGTCGCGGAAGCCGTAGTGGGCGTAGGTCGCCTCGGCCTGGCGCACGATCGCCTCGGGGGTGAGGGCCTCCTCGCGCCGGATGCGGTACCAGTCGACCTCGGCGTCGGGTTCACGGAGGTAGCCGAGGTCGGTGCGGTCCGGGTCGCCGACGTAGAAGAGGTAGCCGAGGACCCGTACGGCATCGCGCTGGAGGCCGTCGCCGAGCAGGGCGGCGACCGGGACGTCGAGGTGCTGTCCGAGCAGGTCGAGAAGGGCCGACTCGACGGCGGTGACGGCGTGCACGGTCGTACGGAGATCGAAGGTCTGGGCGCCGCGGCCGCCGGAGTCGCGGTCCGCGAAGGTGTCGTGGACGGCCCGCAGGACGCGCTTGTGGTCGCCCAGGCGGGCACCGAGGACCAGGGGGGCGGCGTCGCGCAGGGTCTGTGTGATGCCGTCGCCGCCCGGCACCTCGCCGAGACCGGTGCGCCCTTCGGAGTCCTCCAGGACGAGGACGTTGCGGGTGAAGTACGGGGCGTGGGCGCCGGAGAGGTTCAGGAGCATGGAGTCGCGGCCGGCGACGGGGTGGACGGAGAACCTGGTGACGACGGGCTGGCTCATGGCGGGGCGGTGTCCTTCCGATCAGGGGGCGGGGGTCAGACCTTCAGGGCGTCCAGGACCTGCTCCAGGACCAGTACACCGCCGAGGCCCAGGATCGCGAGCACGGTCGTGTACGTGGTGCGGGCCTTGATCGCGTCGATGACGGAGAGGTTGAAGTACTCCTTGAACATCCAGAAGCCCGGGTCGTTGACGTGCGAGAAGGCGATAGAGCCGCAGGAGACGGCGAGGACCATCACCTCGGCGTGCACCCCGCCGCCCGCGAGCAGCGGCAGCGCCACGCCGGAGGCGGTGACGACGGCGACGGTGGCGGAGCCGAGGGCCACGCGGAGGATGGCCGCGATCAGCCAGGCCAGGATGATCGGCGAGACGGACCAGCCGTCGGTGGCGTCCTTGATGTAGTCGGATGTCCCGCCCTCGACGAGGACGTTCTTGAAGGCGCCGCCCGCGCCGATCACCAGCAGGATCATCGCCATCGCCTGGGCGGCCTCCTTGCAGGAGGCACTGACCTCCGCGAGGCTGCGCCCCGTCCGTGGCCCGAAGACCCAGACGGCCACGAGCAGGGTGAGCAGCAGGGCGATCGGCGCGGAGCCGATGAAGGCGACGAAGTGCAGCCCGGCGTTGTCCCCGGAGGCGGCCAGGTCGGTCACCGCGGCGCCGGCGATCAGTACGACGGGCAGCAGGGCCACCGCCAACGACCAGCCCATGCCCGGCATTTCCTCCTCCTCGAAGACCCGTTCGCCGACCAGGCCCTTCGGTGTCTCGGGGTTCATCCGGCGGACGAACGGCAGGCGCGGCCACAGCAGGGCGATGAAGGCGCCGACCGGCACGGCGATGAACAGGCCGTAGAACAGGGTGAGTCCAACGGAGGCGTGGAAGGTGGCGGCGACGGCGGTGGGGCCGGGGTGGGGCGGCAGGAAGCTGTGCATGGTGGACAGCGCGATCGACATGGGCAGCCCCACCCAGAGCAGGCTGACCCGGGTGACGCGGACGAGGGTGAAGGCGACCGGGACGATGATGACGAAGGCGACCTCGTAGAACATCGTCACGCCGATGAGCATCGCGGACAGCACCATGGCGACCTGCACCCAGCGCGGCCCGCACACGTCGAGGAGCTTGCCGGCGATCCGCTGGGCCGCGCCGGAGTCGCCCATCACCCGGCCGACCATGGCGCCGAGTCCGATGGTGAGCATCGTGTCGCCGATCTGGTCGCCGATGCCCTCGGAGAGGACGTCCGGGATCTCCTCCAGAGCGATCCCCTGGACCAGGGCGACCCCGACGGCGACCAGGAGGAGGGCGGCAAAGCCGTTCAGTCTCAGCTTCGTCATCAGGAAGAGCAGAACGAGGACGCTGATCCCGACGACGACGAGCGGCATGCGCGGTTCTCCCCACTGAACACGATCCCCATACGGAAACGCTGTCTACATATGAGGACGGAGGCTAGGTGTATTGATCGCCGGGGGTCAATGGGTGTGCGCGAGATCGATGCGTCCTCCATGGATCCGGGGATGCGCGACCTCGACGTGCCTTAGAGTCGCCGGATGCGACGAGCAACAGGGCCCGCGGTGGCTGTGGTTGCCGCCCTCGCGTGGGGCGAGTGGTTGAACTGGCGCTGGTCCCGGACTCTCCTCGGACAGCGGGAGGGCCCTTCTGTCGCCGTGGTGGTGCTGGGATACCGGAACCCCCGGGCGACGGCGAACGCGATCAACCGGTGGCGAGTCCGCGCCGGTCTGCGCTCCCTCGCCGCCGACGACGCACGGGCGAGCCGCGTGATTCTCAGCGGCGGGGCGCCAGGGGCCGACGGCTGCGCCACCGAAGCCCAGCTCATGGCCGACTACGCGCGGTCGGTCCTCGGGTTCGACGGCACGGTGCTCCTCGAGGACCGGTCCACGACGACCTGGGAGAACATCACGAATGTCATCCCCCTGCTCGAAGACGTGGACCGCATCAAGATCGCCTCCCAGCCGGCTCACGCGCTCAAGGCCCGCGCGTACCTGCGACGGCAGCGGCCCGATCTGGCGGAGAAGCTCGTGCGCGCGGACGACTACCGCGTCGGCGAGTGGACGGTCGTCAAACCGCTGCTGGCCCTGTACGGACTCTGGACACTCCGCGTCCTCAGGGCCGACGAACGGATCATCTCGTCGTAGGCGGCGGGTGTTGTCCGCCAGGGCGCCGCGCAAGGCATGCTCCGGCCGGTCGGACGATCCCCCGCGCCATCCGACCGGCCATCGGCCGTACGAGCGGGGACGTTATCGGGTGGCGGCCGACGCCGTCTTGGAAGAATTTGCACTCCTGGTGAGCGCCATCGCCCCCTCCACCCGCCGCGCGGCCACCATCCGCCCGGGCGTGGTGCCGGCGATGGCCCGGAACTCGCGGTTGAGGTGGGCCTGGTCGTAGAAGCCGCAGGCCGTGGAGATTTCGGTCAGGCTCGCGGTCCCGCGGCCGAGGAGAGCCACGGCGCGGCGGAAGCGCAGCACCCGGGCGGACGCCTTGGGGGTGAGTCCGATCTGCTGGGTGAACCGCCGGATCAAGTACCCCTGGCTCCAGCCCACTTCGTCGGCGATCCGGGCGATCGGGATCGCTCCCGCACTGCCGGAGAGCAGCTGCCAGGCCTGGGCGACCTCCGGAGTGGGGGCCGGGCCGAGGCCGAGCCGGTCGAGGAGGGCCGCGTCGAGCAGGTCGAATCTGGCGGCCCAGTCCCGGGTGGCCGCCATCCGCTCCACCAGCACACCGGCCCCCGGGCCCAGGACGTCCCGGATCTCGACGGCCAGGTTCGTCAGCTCGCTCATCGGCATGCCGAACAGCCGGTAGCCGCCGAGGGGTGTGAACTCGACCCGGATCGCCTCCTGGCCGCCGGGGTGCGTGCAGATCGCGGGCCGGTCCTCCACTCCCACCACCAGCGATCCGATGGTCCCGCTGCCGCCGTCCCGCATGCCCAGCCTTCGGACCTGCGAGAACGGTTCCGCGAGACTGATCAGCAGGGTCGCGTGCCCGGTCGGCACCAGCCTCGCCTCGTACGGAGTGGGCACGGCCTCCCAGTAGCCGACGTAGCTGCGCAAGTACGGCCGTAAGCCGGGATGCCAGGGTCGCGTGACCCGCCAGAGGCCGCCGAGCCGCGTGATCTCGACCGCACCCGTCCCGGCCGTGGCGCCGCGCGTACCGAGAACCACCAAGAGACTCCCCTCACCCCCGAGGGACCGCTCCGAACCGGTCGTCAACCTGGTCCCAGTATCCCCGCCGTCACCGCCGACTCACCGACGGGGAAGTGAAGTTGGCATGCAGATCAGTGCGCATACGGTGACGTGCCCGCGACTCCTCCATCCTCGCCTGGGAGGTCTTCCACACCCCACCTCCCACACCCTCCGACACCGCTCACCCGAACACCCTTGCCCCCAACCGAGCGCACACCTACCCTGATTTTGTGCCGCAAATAAACAAAGCCCGATCGCACAGCGCCGTGCGGGGCAGTCGCAGCGACCTCACCCGGCTCCGCATCGCCCTCACCGTCTTCTTCGCCCTCGACGGATTCGTGTTCGCCGGATGGGTCGTCCGCATCCCCGCGATCAAGGAGCAGACCGGCGCCTCCGCCAGCGCCCTCGGCCTCGCCCTGCTCGGCGTCTCGGCCGGCGCGGTGATCACCATGATGCTCACCGGCCGCCTGTGCCGCCGCTACGGCACCCACCGGGTCACCGTCGTCTGTGCCGTGCTGCTCTCCCTCAGCGTCGCGCTGCCGCCGCTGACCCACTCCGCGGTGGCACTCGGCAGCGTCCTGCTGCTCTTCGGCGCGGCCTACGGCAGCATCAACGTGGCGTTCAACAGCGCCGCGGTCGATCTCGTGGCCGCGCTGCGGCGACCGATCATGCCCAGCTTCCACGCCGCCTTCAGCCTCGGCGGCATGATCGGCGCCGGTCTCGGCGGACTCGTCGCCGGTGGCCTCTCCCCCACCCGGCACCTGCTCGGGCTCACCGTGATCGGCCTCCTCGTCACCGCCGTCGCCGGCCGGACCCTGCTGCGCATCCGGCCCCCGAGCGCCCCGGAGGACACACCCCGGCAACCCTCCGCACCCCACCGCCCGAACACCCGGACCCGCGGTCTCGTCATCACCTTCGGTCTGATCGCCCTGTGCACGGCCTACGGCGAGGGCGCCCTGGCCGACTGGAGCGCCCTGCACCTGGAGCACGACCTCGACGCCACGCCCGGTGTCGCGGCGGTCGGCTACTCCTGCTTCGCGCTCGCCATGACCATCGGCCGGCTGACCGGCACCAGGCTGCTCGAACGTCTCGGCCAGACCCGCACGCTCGTGGGCGGCGGCACCACCGCCGCGCTCGGCATGCTGCTCGGCGCGCTCGCCCCCTCCGTCTGGGCGGCCCTCCTCGGCTTCATGATCACCGGGCTCGGTCTCGCCAACCTCTTCCCCGTCGCCGTCGAGCGGGCGGGCCGGCTGGCCGGACCGGACGGGGTCGCCATCGCCTCCACCCTCGGCTACGGCGGCATGCTGCTCGGCCCGCCCGCCATCGGCTTCATGGCCGACTGGTTCTCCCTCCCTGTCGCCCTCACCAGCGTGGCGGCACTGGCCGCGACGGCTGCGGCCATCGCGCTGCTGACTCGGCGAGCGGCGGGGTGAGGCGGGGCGGACCGGGGGTGGTGAGCGAGGGCGGCTGCTTCGCTCCGGACCCGCCGTTCGTCCACTGCGACGCGGCGGGGCGGTGAGCGGGGGCGGCTGCTCCGCCCCAGACACGCCGTTCGCCCACTGCGACGCGGCGGGGTGATGAGCGAGGACGGCTGCTTCGCCCCGGACCCGCCGTTCGCCCACTGCGACGCGGCGGGGTAATGAGCGAGGGCGACTGCTCCGCTCCCGACCCGCCCTTCGCCCACTGCGACGCGGGCACGGCCCGGTGACACCGCATGGTCCGCACCGGTCGTCCGGCCGGCCTGGACTCCGTCCCGCTCCGCGCGATCCCGCTCACGACCCGCTCCGGGCCGCCGGCGGCCGCCGTAGCAGCCCCTCGACGCGGCAGGCTTCTCCGGCTGGGCGATCACCCGGGCCCACGCGGCGGGACTCGTACGAAAAGGGGCCGCCGACCTGCGTGCCGAGCTCGCGGTGTCGGGGCTGCGCACCCGACAGATCGCCGAATGCCCCTCCCTGCGCCCCCACACGGCGGAGACACACCCGCCCCCGTTCTCGACTTGCCCTGCAATTCGAACACGCGATCTAATCCGACCATGGCGAACCACAGGGTCGACTACCTCACCAGCACCCAGGAGCAGATCCTGCGCTGCATCCGCGAGTCGATCGCCGAGCGCGGCGAAGCCCCCACCGTGCGGGAGATCGGCGCGTGGGTGGGCCTGAGCAGCCGCTCTTCCGTCCACTACCACCTGGGCCGGATCGAGGCGCTCGGCTACATCGCCCGGGAGCCGCACAGACCGCGCGGGATCAGGCTCACATGACCGGCCCCGCGCCCGACCCCCAGCGCTTCCACCTCACGGTGTCCGCCACCGGCCGCCCCGTCATGCACGGCTGGTGGTCCCGGGAGACCACGGCCCGGGACAAGTTCCGGGACTGGATCGGCGCGTACGGCAGGATGCCGGCCGCGCACGTCTTCCTGGTCGAGCGGATCGGGGCGGACGAACGGCTGGTGGAGAGCTGGCCCGAGGACGCCCCGGCGTCGGCGGCGCCCACGGCGGCCCCGCTCGCGCACCGGGAGGGGACCGGCCACCCTGGCACGCCGGGCCCGAACGCACCGTAAGCCCTGCTACTGCGCCTCTCTGGGGCCGTCCGCCGCCGACGGGTGGACGTACCGGCCCTCGTCGAACGGCGTGAACCACTCCTCGAACGCCACCGGCTCGATCCCGAGGGCCGCACCGGCCGCCTCCTCGTCGTCGCCGTCCATCGAGCCGTCGTAGAGCCACTCGTGTTCCATGTCCTCGTAGACGTGGTCGGCGAAGGCGTCGAGCGCGGCCGACACGTCGTCGTCGAGCAGCCCGTAGAGCTCGAGGGTGGCCGTCGCCTCGCGCAGGAGGAACCGCAGGGCGAGTTCCTCGGCCACACAGCCGAGCCGCCGGAAGCTTCCGTCGGTGAAGCGGGTGGTCAGGGCGATCACGGTCACCAGGAAGCGGCGGGCGAACCGGGCGTCGTAGCGCAGGGCGTACCGGTCGGGCAGCCGCTCCAGGTGCCACAGGGGCCCTTCGCATTCGGCGACGCTGGTGTCCTCCTGCGTCAGGACCTGCACGTCCTCGAACAGCTCGGCCACCAGGACGATGGTGGCGTGGACGAGCGCGCCTGCGGCGAGTAGGGCGCCCGCCGGGGAGGCGGCGAATCCGCCGGCCTCGTCCCCGTGGTTCTCCTCGTCGTCGAGCACGCCGAAGGTCGCGGCAGGGAACGAGTGCAGCCGGTCCGCCAGCTCCAGCATCCGGTTCCGTACGGTCTTGGTGCGTACGTCGGGGTCGTAGCCCTCGTCGGCGCCGTCACCGGCCGGGTGCTGGGTGTGCCGAGCCTTGCGGACGGCCGGGTCGTCGGGCGGGGCGTCGGGGCCGTCGGCGGCGTCGAGGCTCTCCTTGGCGAGATCCTGGTGCAGTTCCACCTCGCACCGTTCGATCCGCCAGTCCGCCAGCAGTTCGGAGCGCTCCAGCAGCTCGTCCACCAGGACCTGTACCGCGTCCTCGGCGAACTCCAGCGCAGGAGCGTCCACGAAGACCTTCAGCAGGGCCCCGTCCGGATGGACGGCCACGATGCTGTCGAGGAGTTCGGCCTCCACGCCGTCCGGTCCCTCCAGGGACTCGACGGACTCGAATCCGTCCTCGAGGAGCGCCACGGCGCCCGCTCGCTGGAGGGGGTCCATCTCCGGAGTGCCTTCCGGGATGCGGGTGTCCACAGTCACTACGTACGTCACACACCGAGCTTCGCAGGAAGGAACCGTTCTGCGCGGAAGAACGGCTGGTCCGCGCGGTCTGTTCGGTGATCGGGTCACCGTCCCGCCCTGCTGCCGGGAGCCGCCCGGATCACCCCCTCCAGCCCCGGATCACTCCGGATGGGCCACGGCATCCTTCTGCAGCTCTACGGCCGCCAGCAGGCTCAGCCTCGGCTCCGCCTTGCGCAGCGCCCGCACCGCCGCGACCGAGGCGACGTCGCCCGTGAAGCCGACGGCGGCCAGGCGGGAGCGGACCCAGCGGGCGCGCAGCTCCGTCTCGGTGGCTGCCGCGGTGGCCTCGACGAGCGCGGCGGCGCGTTCCAGCCCGGGGCGCTCCTCGGGCGTGGCCTCGGCCAGCGCCTGCCGCAGGGCCGCGCCGACCACGTCCGCGTCCCGGACGAGCAGCACGAAGTTGTGTTTCTTGTTCAGTCCCGCGATTACCGACATGCGGAGCATGGTGACGGTCATGTCCCGCCCCTGCCAAGCGACTTGAGGAGTCTCAGAGGCTCGCCGCCGAGACGGTTTCGCTTTGAACAACCCAGGGGTAACCTGGAGGTGTACGAAACAGTTTCGTTTGGATGAGGCCACATGGACGGCGAAGGAGCCACGCTCAGCCCCCGCACCCGGCGCAGCAAGCTGACGCCACAGCGGGTGGCTGAGCTGTTCGGAAGCGTCCTCCAGCTGCTGCGGGAGGTCGGCTACGACAGTCTCACCATGGAGGCCGTGGCCACCCGCACCCGGTGCAGCAAGGCCACCCTCTACCGCCAGTGGACGGGCAAGCCGCAGCTGGTCGCCCAGGCGCTGCGCCACGAGAAGCCCGTCACCTTCGCCGATATCGACACCGGCTCGCTGCGCGGCGACTTCACTGCCGTGGTGGACCGGTTGAGCACGCCACGGATGGAGCGGGACTCCGCACTGCTGCGCGGGCTCCTTCAGGCCGCCCACGCCCACCCCGACCTGCTCGCGGCGCTGCGCGAGCTGCTCGTCGTCCCCGAACTGACCGGCCTCGCCGAGATGTTGGGCCACGCCGTCGAGCGGGGCGAGGTCGCCTCGGACGCCCCCGCCCTGCCCTTCGTCCCGCACACGCTCGTCGGCCTCCTGATCGCCCGCCAACTGGCGGAGGACACCCCGGCCGACCCCGCCTTCGTCCGGGATTACATCGACGCGGTGGTGCTACCCGCCCTCGACGTCTGAACCGATGCGCCCGGGCACGGCCGGCGTGCACGGGGTCCCCGCGTGCACGGCGTCCCCGGCGCGCCCGGCGTTCGCGGCGCGCCCGGCGCGCTCGGCGTTCGCGGCGCGCTCGGCGTCCCTGGCGTGCCCGGCGCGCCCGACGTTCGTGGCCGAAGGACGCACCGCCCTCCGCCCCGCCGCCGACGCACCCGCCCTGCCCCGCTCGGCGTCTCCGGACGGCCCACGGGGCAGGCGCCCCCGGACAGCCCACGGGGCAGGGGCGCTCCGCCTCAGCCCAGTTTCTTCAGCAGTTCGACGGCGAGCGGCGCGGAGGACGCCGGGTTCTGCCCCGTCACCAGGTTGTCGTCGACGATCACATGCGGGGCCCACGGCTCGGCCTCGTCGACCAGTACGCCCGCCTCGGTGAGCCGGTCCTGGAGCAGCCACTTCGCCTTGTCGGCGAGGCCCGCCTGGGTCTCCTCGGCGTTGGTGAAGGCGGCCACCCGGCGTCCGGCGAACACGTTGGAGCCGTCCGCCCTGGTCGCGGCGAGCAGCGCGGCCGGGGCATGGCAGACGACGCCCAGCGGCTTGCCGCTCTCCAGGGCGGCGGTGAGCAGCCGCCCCGAGTCCGCGTCGACCGCGAGGTCCTCCATCGGCCCGTGGCCGCCGGGGTAGAACACGGCCGCGTAGTCGTCGAGCCGCACGTCCTCCAGCCGCAGGGGCCGCTGGAGTTCGGCGGCCGAGGCGAGCACCCCGGCGATGCGGTCCGCGTTCTCCTGTCCGCCGTTGACCTCGGCGGCGAGGCTGCCCTTGTCCACGGTCGGCACGACTCCGCCCGGGGTGGCCACCACGATCTCGTGGCCGGCGGCCTTGAAGGCCTCGTACGGGGCGACGGCCTCCTCGGCCCAGAAGCCGGTGGGGTGCAGGGTGCCGTCTGCCAGGGTCCAGTGGTCGGCGCCGGTCATCACAAAAAGGATCTTCGACATGGTGAAACCGTAGTCCCGCCCAGCCATAGCGGGCCAATAGGCTCACGCATATGAGGGATAGGAACACCAATGGCTCCGGGGAGTCCGGGCAGAGCGCCAGCGCCCCGCTGGACCTGAATCTGCTGCGGACGTTCCTGACAGTTCACCGCACCGGCTCCTTCACCGCCGCCGCCCGGCTTCTGGGCCTGTCCCAGCCCACGGTCACCACCCAGATCCGCTCCCTGGAGCGGCAGTTGGGCCGGGAACTGTTCGAACGCCGGGCGCGGGGCGTGACCCCGGCGCCGTACGCGGACGAGCTCGCCGCCCGGATCGTACGGCCCCTGGACTCGCTGGCCGCGGTCGCCGGGCCCGCCGACGGCGCGGACGACGCCCCGGCCGAGCCGGTGCACCTGGCCGGGCCGGCCGAGCTGCTGTCGCGCTGTGTGCTGCCGGGTCTCGCTCCCCTGGTGGACGCGGGGGTACGGCTGCGCATCACGCCGGGTCTGACCGAGCCGCTCCTGGAGGATCTGCGCGCGGGCCGTCATGACCTGGTGATCGCCACCTTCCGCCCCCGCGGCCGCACCCTGACGGCCCTGCCCCTGAGCGACGAGGAGTTCGTACTGGTCGCCTCCCCCGGCTGGGCGCAGCGGCTCGGCACGCCCGCCCACCTCCAGACCGCGCTGCACGGCGTCCCGCTGGTCGCCTACGCGGAGGACCTGCCCATCGTGCGCCGCTACTGGCGGCACGTGTTCGGCGGACGCCTGGTGCGGCAGCCCGAGGTGACCATGCCCGACCTGAACGCGGTCAAGGCCGCGGTCGCCGGCGGCACCGGATTCACCGTGCTCCCGCGCTACCTGTGCGCCGGGGAGCTGGCGTCGGGGGCGCTGGTCCTGCTCCACGACCCGGACGACCCGCCCATCAACACGAGTTTCCTGGTCCAGCGGCCCGGCACCTCGGGCAACCCGCACGTGGCCAGGGTCCGCGACCACCTGCTGGCGGCGGCCCGGGACTGGTAGTCCCGCGGACCCCGCGGACAGGGCAGACTCGGCCCATGGAGACAGCCGAGTTCATCCGGATCCTGGAGCGGGAAGGCCAGTCGCTCGCGTCGGCCGCCGAGCAGGCGGGGACCGACGCCAAGGTGCCGACCTGCCCCGGGTGGCAGGTGCGGGACCTGCTCAGGCACACGGGGGCGGTGCACCGCTGGGCGACGGCGTTCGTGGCCGAGGGGCACACCGCCTTCCGTCCCGTCCCCGACGAACCCGCCCTGGACGGCGAGGAGTTGCTGGCCTGGTTCCGCACCGGTCACCGCCGCCTGGTCGACACGCTCGACTCCGCGGCACCCGACGTGCGGTGCTGGCACTTCCTGCCCGCCCCCGCACCGCTCGCGTTCTGGGCCAGGCGCCAGGCGCACGAGACGGCCGTGCACCGCTTCGACGCCCAGGCGGCGCGCGGCGGCACCCCCGACGAGCCCGGCCGGGACTTCGCGGCCGACGGCATCGACGAGCTGCTGCGCGGCTTCCACGCCCGCGCGAAGAGCCGGGTCCGCAGCGCCGAGCCCCGGGTCCTACGGGTGCGGGCGAGCGACGCGGACGGCGCGGTGTGGACCGTACGACTGACCGAGGAGCCGCCCGCGACGGAGTACGGCGAGGAGGGGGCCGCCCACTGCGAGGTGTCCGGGCCGGCGGCGGATCTGTATCTGGCGCTGTGGAACCGGCTGCCGTTCCCCCGCGTGACCGGGGACGCCTCGGTCGCCCAGCTGTGGCGTGAGCGCTCCGCGGTCGGCTGAGAAGACCAGGGGCCAGGATGGCCAGCAGGACCAGGAGGCCTAGGAGGGCTCCAACATCCTTGTGAGGACCGCGCGTTGCACGGGAAGGGCGTCGCCGTGCAGCGCGCGGCCCTTCGGCGTGAGCGACACCCGGACGCCCCGCCGGTCCTCCGCGCACATCCCGCGTTCGACGAGACCGTCCTTCTCCAGGCGGGCGACCAGCCGGGACAGCGCGCTCTGGCTGAGATGGACGCGCTCGGAGATCTCCTGGACGCGGTAGGCGCAGCCGCCGTCGGCCAGCACGTCCAGCACCTCGAAGTCACTGGCGCACAGGCCGTGCCGGTGCAGCGCGCGGTCCAGTTCGCACTGCGTGCGCGCGTGCAAGGCCAGGATGTCCCGCCACTGCTCCGCCAGCGCCTGTTCGGGCTTCTTCGCCACCATGCGCGGCACCGTAGCAGAGAAAGAGGATTATTGCATCGGAATTAAATGCGTTTGCATTCGATGCATACGCATGTAGTGTCGTCGGCATGACCTCTCCGCTCACCACCCCCGCGGACCCGTCCTCCACGGTCCGCTGGACTCCCCGGCTCTGGGGCACCCTGCTGGTGCTGTGCGCCGCGATGTTCCTGGACGCGCTGGACGTGTCGATGGTCGGCGTCGCGCTCCCGTCGATCGGCGCCGACCTGGACCTCTCCACCTCGACGCTGCAATGGATCGTCAGCGGCTACATCCTCGGCTACGGCGGCCTCCTGCTGCTGGGCGGCCGGGCCGCCGACCTGCTCGGCCGCCGTCAGGTCTTCCTGGTGGCCCTCGGCGTCTTCGCCGTCGCCTCGCTGCTCGGCGGCCTCGTCGACTCGGGTCCGCTGCTGATCGCCAGCCGGTTCATCAAGGGCCTGAGCGCGGCCTTCACCGCGCCCGCGGGCCTGTCCATCATCACCACGACGTTCCCCGAGGGCCCGCTGCGCAACCGCGCGCTCTCCATCTACACCACCTGCGCCGCCACCGGCTTCTCCATGGGCCTGGTGCTCTCCGGACTGCTCACCGAGGCCAGTTGGCGCCTGACCATGCTGCTGCCCGCGCCGATCGCGCTCCTCGCCCTGGTCGCGGGCCTGAAGCTGCTGCCGCGCAGCGCCCGGGAGAAGGACCACAACGGCTACGACGTCCCCGGCGCCGTCCTCGGCACCGCCTCGATGCTGCTGCTGGTCTTCACCGTCGTCCAGGCCCCGGAGTCCGGCTGGGCCTCCGCCCGCACACTGCTGTCCTTCCTCGCCGTGGCCGTCCTGCTGAGCGTGTTCGTCCTGGTCGAGCGGCGCTCCCCGGGCCCGCTGATCCGGCTCGGGGTGCTGCGCTCCGGCACCCAGATCCGTGCCCAGCTGGGCGCCATGGCCTTCTTCGGCTCGTACGTGGGCTTCCAGTTCCTGGTGACCCTGTACATGCAGTCGCTGCTCGGCTGGTCGGCGCTGCACACCGCGCTCGCCTTCCTGCCCGCGGGCGCGCTGGTGGCGATCTCCTCGACGAAGGTCGGCTCGATCGTCGACCGGTTCGGCACCCACCGGCTGATCCCGGCGGGCTTCGCACTGATGGTCGTCGGGTACGCGCTGTTCCTGGGCGTCGACCTCCACCCCGCCTACGCCGCCGCGATCCTGCCGTCGATGCTGCTCATCGGCGCCGCCTGCGCGCTGGTCTTCCCCTCGCTCAACATCCAGGCCACCAACGGCGTCGAGGACCACGAGCAGGGCATGGTCTCCGGGCTGCTCAACACCTCGGTCCAGGTCGGCGGCGCGATCTTCCTGGCTGTCGTGACCGCCGTGGTGACCGCGGGTGCCCCCGAGCACGCCACCCCGCAGGCCGTCCTCGACAGCTACCGCCCCGGACTGATCGTGGTGACCGCCGTCGCCGCGGCCGGGCTGCTGATCACGCTCACCGGAGCGCGCACCGCACGCCGGCCGCAGCAGACCGTCGTGGTCGCCAAGTCCACCGTGCGGGAGGCGGAGCGCGTCACCGTACGCGACTAGGGGGACGCCTCCGACACCGTGTGCCCGGCGGAGCCTGCTTGCTCCGCCGGGCACACGGCTGGAGACTTCGAGGATGGAGACGTACGGGGGACGCCGGAGCCAGGCGGAGCGGGACGCCATCACCGTCGAGATCGGATACGCGCTGTGCAGCGCGCTGTTCGCGGCGGCAGTGCTGTTCGGGGCGGTGGCGGGACCGGCCCTGCTGTTCGAACTGCCCGGCACGGTCGAGAAGTTGCTGCTCCGCGTCGGGCTCACCCTCGCGCCCCTGCTCTTCGTGGCCCGGGTGGTCAGCGTGCTGGTGCGGTTCCGCCAGGACGGCGCTCAGCCCAGCCAGCCCGGCCGCACCAACCCCGACTCGTAGGCCAGCACCACCAGTTGGGCGCGGTCACGGGCACCGAGCTTGACCATGGTGCGGCTGACATGGGTCTTCGCCGTGAGAGGGCTGACGACCAGGCGCCGGGCGATCTCCTCGTTGGACAGGCCGATGCCGACCAGGGCCATCACCTCCCGCTCCCGCTCGGTGAGTTCGGCGAGGGCGCCCTCGGCCGCGGGCTCCTTGGAGCGGGCCGCGAACTCGGCGATGAGCCGGCGGGTCACGCCCGGGGAGAGCAGGGCGTCCCCGTCGACCACCGCCCTCACGGCACGCAGGAGTTCCTCCGGTTCGGTGTCCTTGACGAGGAAGCCGGAGGCACCGGACCGGATCGCCTCGAAGACGTACTCGTCGAGTTCGAAGGTGGTCAGCATGACCACCCGCACCTCGCTCAGGTCGGTGTCCCCCGTGATGCGCCGGGTCGCGGCGAGGCCGTCCAGCAGCGGCATCCTGATGTCCATCAGGACGATGTCCGGCCGCAGTTCACGCACCTTGCGCACCGCCTCCTCGCCGTCGGAGGCCTCCCCGGCCACCTCGATGTCCGGCTGGGCGTCGAGCAGCGCCCGGAAACCGGCCCGCACCAGCGACTGGTCGTCGGCGAGCAGTACGCGGATCACCGGTCGTCCTCCTTGGCCTTCACCCTGAGCGGCAGTACGGCGAGCACCCGGAACCCTCCGTCGGGACGCGGGCCCGCCTCGATCGTGCCACCGAGGGCCGCGGCCCGCTCCCGCATTCCGGCCAGACCGTTTCCGCTGCCGCCCGCGTCGGCGCCGGTCGCGGGCCCGTCGTCGTCGATACGGAGCCGTAGTGCGTCCTTGTCGTGATCGAGCCGCACACGCGCGTGCCGCGATCCCGAGTGCCGTACGACATTGGTGAGCGCCTCCTGGACGATCCGGAAGGCGGCGAGGTCCGCGCCGGGCGGCAGGGGCGGCGGCGCTCCCGCCACCTCGACGGTGAGGCCCGCGTCCGCGGCCTGGGACGTCAGCTCGGGGAGCCGGTCGAGCCCCGGAGCGGGGGCACGGGGTGCGTCGCCCGGGGTGCGCAGGGTGTCCAGGACCTGGCGGACCTCGCCGAGCGCCTCCTTGCTCGCGGCCTTGATCGTGGTGAGCGCGGTGCGGGCCTGTTCAGGGTCCGAGTCGAGGAGGGCGAGGCCCACGCCCGCCTGGACGTTGATCACGGAGATGCTGTGCGCGAGGACGTCGTGGAGTTCGCGGGCGATCCGCAGCCGTTCCTCGTCGGCGCGGCGCCGGGCGGCCCGGGCGCGTTCGGCGCGGTCCCGGGCCCACTGTTCGCGCCGGGTACGGGCCAGCTCCGACACCGCGACGATCGCGAGCACCCAGGCCGCGATCACGCCCTCCTGTCCCCAGGGGGCGGCCGGGTCATCGGCCGGCGGCAGCCACCGGTACAGCCAGTGGGCGACCAGGACGTGTCCGGCCCAGAGCATCCCGAGCGCGGTCCAGGCGGCCTTGCGGTGTCCGGCCACGACGGCGCTGAAGCAGGCGAGGGCGACGGTGAGGAAGACGGGCCCGTACGGATACCCGGCGCCCAGGTACAGCATGGCGGCGAGCGCGGTCCCGAACACGACGAGCACCGGCCGCCGGTGCCGCCACAGCAGCAGCCCCGAGCCGACGACCAGCAGCACCCGGGCGAACACGTCGAGCGGCGCCCGGTCTCCGACCTGCTGGTGGGCCGCGTAGTTGGACCCGCCGAGCACGAAGAGAGTCAGCAGCAGGGTGGACACCCACGGCCACCGGCCGCCCTGCCCCTCGTCCCCGAGCCGCTGCCACCACGCCGGTCCACGCCACCCCCGCCTCGGCGAACCACCCCCGCGCATGCCCCGCACACCGTCCATGACAGCCACGCTAGGGCCCCGGACCGGCCCGGGCGTCCTCTGCGCGGGGTGATCACCCGTACTCCCGGCGAAGTACGAGGGTGGCGGCGCGTATGGGGGCGGCGGCGCGTATGAGGGCAGCGGCGCGTACGAGGGTGGCGGCGCGTATGGGGGCGGCGGCGCGTACGAGGGTGGCGGCGCGCCCCGGTCCGCCCGGGACCGCTACCGCAGCCCCACCCCCCGCCCGAGCTGCCGTACCGCATGTCGGAAGAACGGTTCGCGGTCCTCCACGACCCGGTTGAACTGCCCGAAGAGTTCGAAGCCGACCAGGCCGAAGAGCTGGGCCCAGGCCACCACCAGGGCCGCGGCCACCGGGGACGGCAGGTCCGGGGCGAGGTCGGCGGCGATGCGGTCGCTCTCGGCTCGCAGGTCCTCGGGCACCGGGGGCAGCTCGGCCAGGCCCCCCGGGCTGTCGTGGGCGTCACGGACGACGCCGACCAGGAGGAGGCCGACGCGGGAGGCGGCCGGGACGGTGGTCTGCGGTGCGACGTAACCCGGGACGGGCGAGCCGTAGATCAGGGCGTACTCGTGCGGATGGGTCAGCGCCCACCGGCGGACCCCCTCGCACGACGTCACCCAGCGCTCCAGCGGTCCGGCGCCCGCGACGGCCTCGTGCGCCCGCTCCACGCTCTCCCCCAGCGAGTCGTACGCGTCGATGATCAGCGCGGTGAGCAGGTCGTCGCGGCTCGGGAAGTAGCGGTACAGCGCCGAGGAGACCATCCCCAGCTCACGTGCCACGGCGCGCAGCGAGAGCTTCGCCGCGCCCTCCGCCGCGAGTTGCCGGCGCGCCTCGTCCTTGATGGCTGCGGTGACTTCGATCCGGGCGCGGGCCCGGGCGCCCTGTGCGGTGCTCATACGGGTCAGTGTTCCACAGGAAAGAGAGCAGTGCACACATTCGAGAGCACTGCTCTTGCTCCGGGGTGCCGGACCGTGCAGACTGGTACCACCGAAAGCGAGAGCACCGCTCTCTCAAACAATGGGGATGCCATGTCCACGCACGTCCAGAAGCCCGGTTGGTTCACGGTCAACGTCTTCAACCGCCTGGTGGCCTGGCTCACCCGCCGTGGCCTCAGCGTCTGGGGTTCCCGGGTCCTGGCGGTCCGCGGCCGCAAGAGCGGCGAGTGGCGGACCACCCCGGTGAACCTGCTGACGGTGGACGGCCGGCAGTACCTGGTGGCGCCGCGCGGCCATGTCCAGTGGACGCACAACATGCGCGCGGCCGGCGGCGGCGAACTGCACCTCGGCAAACACGTGGAGACCTTCACCGCGACCGAGGTGGGCGACGACGACAAGGTCCCGCTCCTGCGCGCCTACCTCAAGCGCTGGAAGGCCGAGGTCGGCGTCTTCTTCAAGGGGGTCGGCCCCGACTCCCCCGACGCCGACCTGCGCCGCATCGCGCCCGACCACCCCGTCTTCCGCATCACGGTCAAGAGCTGACCTCGCCGCCCTCGGGGGCTCCGGTGGGACGCGGGTCCAGCGCCGCCAGGGCCCGCTGGGCCATCGGCCGGCCCCGGACCAGCTCGCCCAGCGAGGTCGCGCCCTGGGTGATCTCCTTGAACGCGTTCCACGCGGGCCGGAACCCCGTCAGCGCCGCGTGGAAGAGGCCGGGGCGGCGCTCGAACGCGGTCAGCATCCGCTTGCCGACGCTCATCTCGACGCCGAGCCCCGCCTTGATGGCGAACGCGTAGTTCAGCGCCTGGCGCCGGGTGTCGACCGCGTCATGGGCCTCCGCGATCCGTACCGCCCACTCCCCCGCGAGCCGTCCGGAGCGCAGCGCGAAGGAGATGCCCTCGCGGGTCCAGGGCTCCAGGAGCCCCGCCGCGTCCCCGCACACCAGCACCCGCCCGCGCGAGAGCGGCGAGTCGTCGGCACGGCAGCGGGTCAAGTGGCCGGAGGAGATGCTGGGTTCGAACCCGGCGAGGCCGAGCCGCCCGACGAAGTCCTCCAAGTACCGCTTGGTGGCCGCGCCTTCACCGCGCGCGGAGATCACGCCGACCGTCAGGGTGTCCCCCTTCGGGAAGACCCAGCCGTAACTGCCGGGCATCGGGCCCCAGTCGATGAGCACCCGCCCCTTCCAGTCCTCGGCGACGGTCTCCGGCACCGGGATCTCCGCCTCCAGGCCGAGGTCGACCTGGTCGAGCTTGACCCCGACATGCGCTCCTATCCGGCTGGCGCTGCCGTCGGCCCCGACGACCGCCCGCGCGAGCAGGGTCTCGCCGCCCTGGAGCACCACGGCGACCGTGCGCCGGTCGGGCACCGCCGAGCCGTGCTGCTCGACGCGCTGCACGGTGACGCCGGTGCGCAGCTCGGCGCCCGCCTTCTGGGCGTGCTCGACGAGCTGCTGGTCGAACTCGGGCCGGTTGATCAGCCCGAACAGCATCTGCTTGGAGCGCCGGGTGCGGGTGAAGCGGCCGTTGTTCGAGAAGGTGACCGCGTGCACCTTGTCCCGGAAGGGAAGTTCGAAGCCGGGCGGCAGCGCGTCCCGCGAAGGTCCGATGATGCCGCCGCCGCACGTCTTGTACCGCGGCAGCTCGGCCTTCTCCAGCAACAGCACACGCCGTCCCGTGACCGCCGCCGCGTAGGCGGCCGAGGCGCCCGCGGGTCCCGCGCCCACCACGACGACGTCCCACACCCGCTGCGCGTCGTCGCGCGCGCCGTCCGCCGCAGAGTCGTCCGCCGAGGGACCTGCTGTCGAAGCGCCGTCCGCCGAAGGGTCGCCCGCCGAAGAGTTCTCGCTGCTCACGATGGTCTACTGCTCCTGATCAAGCCGCTGCCGCACCTGTCTCCCGCATCCTACGGCGGGGCCGCCCGCAGACCACTGTGGGAGGATCTACGGCACTCACTGCTACAACGTCGCACCCACAAGGAGCGTGCCCATGTCGTCGAATCCGGTCGCCGAGACCGTCGCCTCCCTGATGCCGAGGGCGCGGGCGGAACTCACCGAACTGGTGGCGTTCCGGTCGGTGGCGGACTTCGACCAGTTCCCGAGGAGCGAGAGCGAGGGCGCCGCCCGCTGGGTCGCGGACGCGCTCACCGCCGAGGGTTTCCAGGACGTAGCTCTGCTCGACACCCCCGACGGCACGCAGTCGGTCTACGGCTACCTGCCCGGCCCGGCCGGCGCGAAGACCGTCCTGCTCTACGCCCACTACGACGTGCAGCCCCCGCTGGACGAGGCGGGCTGGCAGACCCCGCCCTTCGAGCTCACCGAGCGGGAGGACGGCCGCTGGTACGGGCGCGGGGCCGCCGACTGCAAGGGCGGTGTGATCATGCACCTGCTCGCGCTGCGCGCCCTCAAGGCCGACGGCGGGATCCCGGTGCACGTCAAGTTCATCGCCGAGGGCTCGGAGGAGCAGGGCACGGGCGGCCTGGAGCGGTACGCCGAGGCGCACCCCGCGCTCCTGGAGGCGGACTCCGTCGTCATCGGCGACGCGGGCAACTTCCGCACCGGCCTGCCGACGGTCACCGCGACCCTGCGCGGCATGACCATGATGCGGGTCAGGATCGACACCCTGGAGGGCAACCTCCACTCGGGCCAGTTCGGCGGCGCCGCCCCCGACGCGCTGTCCGCGCTGATCCGCGTCCTGGACTCGCTGCGTGCGGAGGACGGCTCCACCACGATCGACGGCCTCGTCCCGGACGCGTCCTGGGAGGGCCTCCAGTACGAGGAGGAGCAGTTCCGCAAGGACGCCAAGGTCCTGGACGGCGTCGAGCTGATCGGCGAGGGCACGGTCGCCGACCGCATCTGGGCCCGACCGGCCGTCACGGTCCTCGGCATCGACGCCCCGCCCGTGGTCGGCGCCACCCCGTCCGTGCAGGCGAGCGCCCGTGCGCTGGTCAGCCTGCGGGTGCCGCCGGGCATCGACGCGGCCGAGGCGAACAAGCTGCTCCAGGCCCACATCGAGGCGCACACGCCGTGGGGCGCCCGGGTCAGCATCGAACAGATCGGCCAGGGCCAGCCGTTCAGCGCGGACACCACCAGCCCGGCGTACGCGGCGATGGCCGAGGCGATGGCGGTGGCCTACCCGGGCCAGGAGATGCAGTACGCCGGCCAGGGCGGCTCGATCCCCCTGTGCAACACCCTCGCGGCGCTCTACCCGCACGCCGAGATCCTCCTCATCGGCCTGAGCGAGCCGGCGGCCCAGATCCACGCGGTGAACGAGAGCGTGTCCCCCCAGGAACTGGAGCGCCTGTCGGTGGCGGAGGCCCTGTTCCTGCGCAACTACGCGGCGAGCTGATCCGGGAGGCGATCCTGGAGGCATGACGTCCCCCGAGCGCCTCACCACCCACGCCGACCTCGCCACCACCTTCGCGCTCCTGAGCGACGGCGACCTCGCGGAGCTCGTGGCGTCCGGTACGCCCGCCGGTACCGGTATCGGCGGGCGGGCGGTGCTGTTGGAGGTGGACGGGGTGCGGGTGTTCGTGAAGCGGGTACCGCTCACCGACACCGAACTCCGCCCGCACCACGTCCGCTCCACCGCGAACCTCTTCGACCTGCCGGTCCACGGCCACTACGGCATCGGCGCGATCGGCAGCCCCGGCTTCGGAGCCTGGCGCGAGCTGGCCACGCACGAGATGACGACGAACTGGGTCCGCTCGGGCCGTTTCCCGGGGAACTCGCTGATGGGGAGCGGGCCGTGGCCTACTGGGGTGGCGGACGTGAACGCCTCGAAGCTCTGCGTACCGCGTCCGCGAGCCTGACCCTGTTCCTGGAGTACGTGCCGCGCACCCTCCACGACTGGTTCCACGACCAACTCCGCAGGGGCGACGCCGACGCGGCCTGCGCGCTCGTGGAGCAGGGTCTCGACTCTGTCACCGGATTCCTCCGGGAGCAGCGACTCATCCATTTCGACGCCCACTTCGGCAACATCCTCAGCGACGGCCGCCGACTCCACCTGACCGACTTCGGCCTGTCCCTGTCCGGCCGCTTCCGACTCGACCCGCAGGCGCGTGACTTCTTCGACCGGCACCGCGCCTACGCCTTCTCGTGCCTCGTCCACTGTCTGGTCGTCGACCAGGACGGCCTCGGCCGGGACGAACGCGAGGAGTTCATACGCGCGTGCGCCGACGGGAGGGGCCCCAGGGGATCCCCGGAGCCGCTGCCCTCATCTCACGTGCAGGCTCACCCCCTACCCTCACGAGGAGGCGGGCGCGCTGTCCCCCGGGGCCGTCAGTGCCGGGTCCAGCACGATGTCCTCGGCGCGGGCCTCGACGCTCGGCTCCTCCGGGAAGTGACAGGCCGTCAAGTGGCCCTCCGCGTTGCCTCCCAGCCGCACCAGCGGCGGCTCCTCGCGCGCGCACCGCTCCTGCGCCTTCCAGCAGCGGGTGCGGAAGCGGCAGCCCGACGGCGGGTCGACCGGTGAGGGCACGTCCCCGGCGAGCCGGATGCGCTCGCGTCGCCGTACGGCGTCCGGGTCGGCCTCGGGCACCGCGGACAGCAGCGCGTGGGTGTAGGGGTGCCGGGGCCCGGTGTACAGCGTCTGCCGGTCGGCGACCTCGACGATCTTGCCGAGGTACATCACCGCGACCCGCTCGCAGAAGTGCCGTACGACGGCGAGGTCGTGGGCGATGAAGACGAACGCGATGCCGAACTCCCGCTGGAGATCCTGGAGCAGGTTGACGATCTGCGCCTGGATGGACACGTCCAGCGCGGAGACCGGCTCGTCGGCCACGATGAGCTTGGGCCGCAGGGCGAGGGCGCGGGCGATCCCGATGCGCTGGCGCTGACCGCCGGAGAACTCGTTCGGGTAGCGGTTGTAGTGCTCGGGGTTGAGGCCGACGGTCTCCAGGAGGTCCTGAGCGCGCTTCTTGTGGCCCTGCGGCGGGTTGATGTCGTTGAGCCGCATCGGCGTCTCCACGATCGTGCCGACCGTGTGCCGGGGGTTCAGCGACGAGTACGGGTCCTGGAAGATCATCTGGAGGTTGCGGCGGGCCTCCTTCAGCCGGTTCTCCGGGCTGTGCGTGATGTCCTCGCCGTCGAAGCTCACCTTCCCGGCCGTGGGTTCCAGCAGCCGGGTGATGAGCCGGCCCGTCGTCGACTTGCCGCAGCCGGACTCGCCGACCAGGCCGAGCGACTGTCCGGCGCCGACCGTGAAGTCGATGCCGTCCACGGCGTGCACGGCCCCGATCTGCCGCTGGAAGACGATGCCGCGGCGGATCGGGAAGTGCTTGGTGAGACCGGTGACTTCGAGCAGCTGCTCCCCGGTGGCCGGCTGGGTGGTGCTCACGGGCTGCTCCTGTTCGTCCGCCGCGGTCACTGCGCGGCCCCCGGAGCCGTACGGACGCGGATCTCCTGCCGGGTCTGAGGGGTGAGGTGGCAGGCGGCGAGGTGCCTTCCGGTGCCGGTGACGGCCACCAGCTCGGGCCGGTCGACCGCACAACGCCCCTCGGGCACCCAGCCCTTGTAGGTGCAGCGGGGGTGGAAGGCGCAGCCGCCGGGCGGGTTGATGAGGCTCGGCGGGGAGCCGGCGATCGGGTTCAGCCGTCGCTCGACGTCACCGGTGATCTGCGGCATGGACTCCAACAGGCCCCAGGTGTAGGGGTGCTGGGGCTCCTTGAGCACGTCGTGGACGGTGCCGTACTCGATGCGGCGGCCGCCGTACATCACCAGGATGTCGTCGGCGATGTCGGCCACCACCCCGAGGTCGTGGGTGATGAGGATGACCGCGGAGCCGAACTCCTCCTGGAGATCGCGGATCAGGTCCAGGATCTGCGCCTGGACGGTGACGTCCAGGGCGGTCGTCGGCTCGTCGGCGATGAGCAGTTCGGGGTCGCAGACCAGCGCCATGGCGATCATGGCGCGCTGCCGCATGCCGCCGGAGAACTGGTGGGGGTAGTCCCGCACCCGGCGTTCGGGCTGCGGGATGCCGACCCGCTTCAGCATCTCCACGGCCCGCTCCCTGGCCTCCTTCCGGGAGACCTTGTGATGGACCCGGTAGGCCTCGGCGATCTGCGCGCCGACGGTGAAGTAGGGGTGCAGCGCGGACAGCGGGTCCTGGAAGATCATCGAGACGGTACGGCCGCGCAGGGCGCGCATCTCGTGCTCGGGCAGAGCGACCAACTCCCTGCCGTCCAGCAGGATCTCGCCGGAGACCTCGGCACGTGTGCCCTTGTGCAGCCCGAGCAGGGCCAGCGAGGTGACCGACTTCCCCGAGCCGGACTCGCCGACGATGCCGAGGGTGCTGCCCTTCTCCAGGGAGAAGGAGACGCCGTCGACGGACTTGACGGTCCCGTCCTCGGTGGGGAAGTGCACACGCAGGTCCCGTACGTCGAGGAAGGGGGCGGCCCCGGGATCGGCGGCCGCCGGTTGCGGTGAGGTCAGGAGGGACACGGGGTTTCCTTGCTGCGGTGTGAGGGGCTCAGGCGAGGCGGACGCGGGGGTCGACGAGGCCGTAGACCACGTCGACGACCACGTTGGCGAGTACGACGAAGGTGGCCGCGAAGAGCGTGGTGCCGAGGATGACCGGCAGGTCGGAGTTCTGCACCGAGTCGACCGCGAGCTTGCCGATGCCGTTGATGCCGAACACCGACTCGGTGATGACCGCGGAGCCGCCGATCAGCGAGCCGACGTCCATGCCGAAGATGGTGATGATCGGGGTGATCGCGGCCCGCAGGCCGTGCTTGAGGACGACTCGGTTGCTGGACAGGCCCTTGGCGCGGGCGGTGCGCATGTAGTCCTCGGCGAAGACCTCCAGCATGGAGGAGCGGGTGAGCCGGGTGTACAGCGCGAGGTAGACGATGACCAGGGTGACCCACGGCAGGATCAGTCCCTGGAACCAGGCGCTCGGGTCCTGGGTGATCGGGGTGTAGCCGGAGGCGGGCAGGATCTGCCACTTGTCGACGAACAGGTAGAGCAGCAGCAGTCCGACGAAGTAGATCTGCACGGAGACACCGAGCAGGGCGAGTCCGACCGCCGCCTTGTCGGCTGCCCTACCCCGGCGGACGGCGGCGACCGTGCCGAGGCCGACGCCCAGGATCAGGAAGAACACCGCGGCGCCGAGACCGAGCGAGAGGTCCGCGGGGAAGTCGTCCAGCAGGGTGGTAAGGACCGGGGTGTCGGTCTGGAAGGAGATCCCGAGGCAGGGGGCGGCACAGTGGATGTGCACGCTCTCGTCGCCGTAGTCCCGGCCGACGAAGAGCCCCTTGAAGAACTCCCAGAACTGCTTGAGGAAGGTCTGGTCGAGCCCGAGCGAATGCTTGATCTCGGCCAGCCGGGACGGCGAGCAGGTCTTGCCGCAGGCCAGAAGGGCGGGGTCGGACGGCAGCGCGAAGAAGATCACGAAGGTGATCACGGTGATCACCAGCAGGATCGCGGCCGCTGCCAGCAGGCGCCGGATGAGGTAACGAAGCATGTCGTGCTGGACCCTGACGTGAGAGGGGGAGCCCGCCGGCCGGGGACCGCCGGCGGGCCGAGGAGGGATGCGTCAGCTGGTGGGGGTCAGCTCTTGACGTAGGCGTGGACCAGGCTGGGCTCGGCGAGGATGGGGTCGGGGATGATCCCGCCGACCTTGGAGCCGCCCAGTTCGCTGAAGTTCATGTACATCAGCGGGACCACGGCCGCGTCCTTCATGATCTGCTCGTCCAGGGCGCCGTAGGCGGCGTCGGCCTGCTTGACGTCGGTCATCTTGGCGATCTTGTCGATCTGCGCGTTGACCGCCGGGTCGTTCAGGTACGACAGGTCCTGGTTGGACTGGGGCAGCTTCGCGATCTGCCGTCCGTCGAACAGCACGGGCAGCACGGTCGAGGCGTTCGGCCAGTCCGCGATCCAGTCGCCCCAGGTCAGGTCGTACTGGTTCTTCACGTTGTCGATGGTGCTGAAGTAGTTCGCCGCGTCGATCGGGGTGATGTTCACGGTGATGCCGATGGCGCCGAGCGAGGTCTTCACCGCGTCCGCGAAGTGCTCCTCGGTCGTGGTGTTCTCCACCGCCAGCGACATGGTGAGCTTGGGGTTGCCGGCCTGCTTCATCAGCGCCTTGGCCTTGGTGGCGTCCCCCGCGGGGTTGCTGCTGTAGAGGTTGAACTTCTGGTAGCCGCCGATGCCCGGGCTGAGCATGGTGCTCGCGTAGTCGCCGTACGCCGAACCGCCGAACGCGCCGCGGACGGTGGTCTTGTCGATCGCGTCCTCGATGGCCTGGCGGACCTTCAGGTCCTTGACCCGGGTGGTGTTGATGGCCAGGTAGTTGATGCCCGGGGCCGGGATCTTGTAGAGGCGCGACTTCAGCGAGGGGTCACTGGAGATCGTCGTCAGGTCGGAGCCCGCGATCGGCCACTGCATGATCGAGGTCTGGGCGGTTCCGGCGTCGGACTTGATCTGCTGGTCGATCGCCGACTGGTCCTGGCCGAGCTTCACGTCGATCTCGTTGACGTTCTGCTGCCGGATCGGGTCGGTCGACTGCTTCCAGTGGGTGTTCTTGACGAGGACGAGCTCCTTGTTCTTGGTGTACGACTTGATCATGTACGGCCCGTCGGACCAGAGATGCGTGTCGTAGGTGGCACCGGTGTCGTGGGCCTTGGGCACTCCCGACCAACCCGGCATCGCGGTCGTCTGGTTGAAGTCGGCGACGGGCTGGTTGAGCTGGAAGACGACGGTGGACGCGTCCGGCGTCTGGATGGAGGCGAGTTCCTTGCCCTTGTAGGGGCCCTTGTAGGAGGAGCCGCCGACCAGCCACTGACTGGCGTACGGCGGACCGCCGTTGATGTCGGGCGAGAAGGTCCGCTCGACGCCGTACTTGACGTCCTGCGCGGTGACCGCCGTGCCGTCCTGCCAGGTGACGCCCTTGCGCAGGTGGAAGGTCCACACCGTGTCGTTCTTGCTGGGCGTTCCGGTGTCGGTGGCCAGGTCTCCGACGAGCTTGGGCTGGGAGCCGGTCTCGTCCCAGGCGGTCAGGGTGCGCACGAGTTCCTGGTCCATGCTCGAACCCTCGGTCGTGTAGACGCGCTGGGGGTCGAGGTGGTCGAAGTCGGCGTGGTCCAGGACGGTCAGGGTGCCGCCCTTGGTCGGGGAGCCGCTCCCGGTGGTGCTGGAGGAGCCTCCGCATGCGGTGGCCCCCAGGGCGATCGCCACGGCGGTGGCCGCGAGCGCGATCGAGCGCCTTCTGCGCGTCATGGGGTAACACTCCGTTCTTGTACGGCTCGGCGGGACCCGAGTGGGGCCGTGTGCGCCGGTGTTGAGGGGGACCGCGTCAGCCGCGTGCCGCGCGGGGATCCAGGGCGTCCCGGACGCCGTCACCGAGGAGGTTCAGCGCCAGGACGAGAATCAGCAGCAGGACTCCGGGGACGAACAGGTACATGGGGTCCTGAAGGAAGAACTGGGAGGCGTCCGAAAGGAGCGCCCCCCAGTCCGGGTTGGGCGGGATGACGCCCACGCCGAGGTAGGACAGGGCCGCTTCGGTGGTGATGTTCTGCGGGACGGCGAGCGCGAAGGAGATCAGCACCGGGGCCCACAGGTTGGGCAGCAGTTGCCGGAAGAGGATGTGCCACTTCCCGGCGCTCATGATCCTCGCGGCGTCGACGAACTCCCGCTCGCGCAGCGACAGGACCTGTCCGCGCACCAGCCGGGCGGTGTAGGCCCAGGCGAACACCGCGATGTTCAGGACGAGGACCAGCAGCCGGAGGTTCTCGTCGGTGCCGCCGTGACTGTTGGTCTGCATCGCGTTCTGGATGACCGGGGTCAGCGCGATGATGAACAGCAGCTGCGGGAAGGCCAGCATCACGTCCATGATCCGCGACAGCACGGAGTCGACCCAGCCGCCGGAGTACCCGGCCGCGAGGCCGGCCACGACACCCACGACGGTGGACAGGAGCGCCGAGGCGAAGCCGACGAAGAGCGAGGTGCGCAGGCCGTAGACGATCCGGGCGAACAGGTCGTAGCCGGTGCCCGGTTCGACGCCCAGCAGATGGGTGAGGCCGATGCCGCCCAGCGAGCCGCGCGGGAAGTTGCCGGTGTCCGGGTCGATCGCCTTGCCGTCGGGGGTGATCGGTCCCCAGCCGGTGATCGCGGTCAGGACCGGCGCCAGCAGCGCGATCAGGATGAAGAGCACCGTGATCACGAACGCGGCCATGGTGACCTTGTCCCGTCTGATGCGCTGCCAGGCCATGCGCGCGGGCGAGCGCCCGGTGATGGCCGTGGCGCCGCTCAGCGGCTCCGGCGAGGGTTCGCCGACCGCCGGGGTGGCGCCGGTGGCGGGCATCGGCTGCTGTTGCGTCGTCATCGTGCGGACGTCCCGGGTATGTGCTGAAACTGGCGCGGGGGTCTCGTCATGAGGCCGTCCCCTGAAGAAATGGCGTCGGTCGCCGGCCGTTGTCGGCGCCGTGAGCTGAGCGGGACTGTCGCAACACGCCCGGAGACCGGTCAAGACGGAAAATGACCGATAAGCGGATTGTTTGCGCTCGTTGCCAAAGGTTGACGAGGGCGGGGCCTGCCGTTAGCTCTGACATGGAGGTGTCGCGACGATTCCCTTGACGGCTTCTCGCACTCCGCTTGCCTGATCCGAACATCACCTCGAACAC